>JAOZHB010000030.1 GCA_026015035.1 Candidatus Bathyarchaeota archaeon
CTCGTAGCCTTTTCCATAAACATTTGACGGAAAAATTGTGAAGGGGATTGGTAATGCCTGGTTTACAAGAAATTGTTTTAATTTTAGCGATACTCTTGATTGTTTTTGGTCCACAAAAGCTGCCGGAACTGGCGAGAGAGCTGGGAAGGATGATTCAAGAGTTTAAAAAGGCGAGTGGAAGTATTGTTGATGCCGCAAGCGAAACTTTAAAATATGATGAGGAGGTTGGAAACACAATCCTTAAAATCGCGAGAAAGCTTGATATTGATACAGAAGGAAAATCGATAAAGGATGTACTTGAAGAAGTGGGGAAAAAGAGTTAAGAACGAGGGAATTAGTAACATACAATAGAAATAGGTGAAACAGATGAATTGGCGGCCAGGTCCGATTGAGTTAGCTTTGATTCTTGTGATATTGGTATTCATTTTTGGTGCAAAAAGGATGAAAGACTTAGCAAAAGGTTTGGGTGAGGGTGTTCGAGAATTCAAGAAAGCAACTTCAGAGTCTCCCGATGATAAAGAAGACGTTAACAGAAGCATCATCGAAATGGCTCAAAAACAGGGAATAGTCACTGAAGGAAAAGATATCAAGCAAATCCTTAAAGAAATCGAAGCGCTGAAAACGGAAAAGACCTGATTCACCTTCGAAGGCATAGGTCGTTCATTAGGCGTTGTTATGTCCAAGAGCGATAATGTAGGTATGACCTTTTGGGGTCATCTTACGGAATTATTTAAGCGACTTCGAAAAAGTTTGTTGGCGTTAATCATCTCGACGGTAGTCGTAATGATAGTGCCCATCAGCTTTGACCCCTCAAACATTGATCTGTCCAATCCCTTCTATCAAACCATCGCATCCCTTGTGATCGAAAACTTTCAAGAACGCTTCTTACCTCAAGGAATAACCCTCATTCCCGTTAATTTTTTTGCTCCGTTTGAAGTATACTTTTTTGTATCTCTCATATTGGGTTCAGCGATCGGTTTACCCGTTATGTCATACCAAATCTACAACTTCCTTCAACCAGCACTACGCAAAAATGAGAAGAGATTTGCCTTCCAATTCATCGCGTCCTTCGTCGCACTATTCATCTTCGGCCTAGTTTTAGGCTATCAATACGTTGTACCCCTCACATTCAGGACCATGCTCATGTTTACCGAATCACAGAATCTAGCACCAATCTACAACTTCTCAGAGTTTTTTTCCATGGTGGGAACCATTCTGCTTATCTGCGGCTTGATTTTTACCTTTCCCATCTTCATCTACCTACTCGTTAAAGCAAACATCCTGAAAACGGAGCAGTTGACACAAAACCGCAAATACTTGTACGGGATCATTCTGATAGGAATATCTGTTCTAGACCCCGATCCCACCTTGATTACTGAGGTCGTGACCTTCATTCCCATCATTATCCTCATGGAAATAACCATCCTCATCTCAAAGCGAGTCGAGAAAAAAAGAGAGGCAACAGACTAATTGACGCCACCAATCCAAATTACTTAAACCTCAGGTGCGACCACTAAGTGACACGCTACTCCTCACCCTCTTCAGGAGCAGTATCGTTCCTCTATTTGTCCCCTACATTTTCGTTACATATAAAAAACAGAGCTGAATCTATTGAACGTTAACAGTGCTGCAATATGTCGACAAATTTCTGTGTTGAGAAAATCAATACGCGTTCTAATACACGGCAGATGGTTGATGAAGAGGTCGCCATCGAGACGCCGGTCAACCTCTTTATAAACGACGAGTATGTGATTACCTTACTTGCCACCCCGGAACTCCGAAAAGAGCTGGCTCTAGGTTGGCTTTTTACTGAAGGTGTTTTACAGTCAATAGACCAAATCACCCAAACTAACATCGACAACGATAACATCCATGTCACGACCCAACAGCCAATATCGGAAGGGAAGCTCCGAGTTGTAAGTGTGTCCCGCCTATTAACGACGGCTTGCGGTCTTTCTGCGAAAAAATTTTTTACAATCATGAGTGATTTGGAGCAGAAGGCCGTTGAATCTGAGTATGCCGTAAAGGCTGACGCCATTATCAGCATGGTGAATCGACTTGACGAGAGCCGCCTCTTTAGTTTAACGGGCGGCGTTCACGTAGCCGCTCTATTTGAGAATGAAAGACTTATCGCATTTGCTGAAGATGTAGGACGCCATAACACAATTGACAAAGTAGTTGGGCTGGGCATACAATCGAATGTTAATTTCTCGAATTCCGTTCTCGTGAGTTCAGGTCGGCAACCTGCAGACATGATACTCAAAGCAGCAAGGATGGGCATTCCCATTGTGGTCTCCAAGGCAGCCCCAATCCGTTCAGGCATCATCGCCGCAGAAAAGACAGGCATCACCCTCGCATGTTTCGCAAGAGACCCTAAGATGAACGTCTACACCCATCACTCCAGAATTTTATAAAACCTCCTGACGAAGCCTACCCTTTCGGTAAAGAACCCTTCAATTCCTAAAAGAACGGCGTATTTTTTCACCAGAGAAGGCATCGAGTACGGCAGCTAGCTGTCATGACGAGGAAACAAATATGTACGAGATACTTCGTGGGACTTTTGTAAAGAGAAGATAAAAGATAATATAAGTGAGAGAGGGATATTTGTTCGAAAGAAGATCCTCTAACGTGGAAGGCATTTGGAGAAATGAAGACTCGAGATATCGCACTTTCAAGTCTCTTCGGCTTGGTAATCTTCTCTCAGAAGCTTCTGTTACCAGCGCCCTACGATAAGTTTGTCTCTATTTTTCTTCAAATAACCTTATTGTGTCTCGCCTTCCTCGCCACGGGCGTGACAGGTCCCATTCTCACAAGCCTGATCTCAGGTTTATTAACTGCAACGATACGGGGTGGTCTGCCCTTGATGACCTTCACCTTTGCCCTCCTTTACGGGGTACTCGTCAGCTTCTTTAACTTTCTCTTCCGGGTTGTTGAAGCAGGACAACTAAAACGAAGAAGGTTAATGGCTTCCGCTCTGATTTCGACGTTACTTGCGGGTGTTTCGAGCTCAAGTGTCACCATTGCCCTTGGATTGATGCCATACAACCTCACATTAGTCTCAGTCCTGCTGTTTGTCGGTGGGCTTCAAGGCATTATTGGTGGCTATTTAAGCGGTGTATTTTGGATGAGGTATTTTCACAATTTTTAGACAGCATGAAAAGAGATTCCAATCGTTCCAACGTACAGATACTTCGACGTTTATGTCAATGACATGTTTTTCCGATTTATTCTCGTTGTAGAAAACAAATATGTCAGGAAATGTTGAGGAAGAGAATAATCTTCTTATTTTATTGAATGCATATCATTGTCCCGTGGTGTACAGATGACAGAAATACTTCTTTCAACAGCCAAACTGATTAAAGAATTTAGGATAGTCGTTGATGATGGTAGGACGCACAGCGTGTGTCTGGATCTTCAACCGGATCTGGGGGATGATATGGGGCCTTCAGCACTTGAGCTTTGTGTAATGAGTTATGTAGGTTGCTTTGCGACGATCTTCGCCTTAACAGCAAAGAGAATGAGGATTCCAATAAAGGATTTAGAGGTTGACGTGAAAGCCGTTAAATCAGATGAAGTTGGTACCATAACTGAAGCCAACCTCATAATCAAAGTAAATGCAGACGCTTCAGAGCAAAGAATTCAGAAGATGACCCGATTAACCTTAGAAAACTGTCCTGTCGAAATACTCTTTGAAAAAGCAGGAGTGAAAACAGACTACACCTTGATAACTACAAACGAATAGAAAGGGACATTTGCGACGAAGACCTAGCTAGTTGCACAAGTAGTCTCTCATTAAGCCAGCTACTTGGGGGGGCTACCGAATTAATGACGCGTGTTTCTAGCTTAGGTAACTTTCAGGAATTGTGCGTGTGGCGCCCCGCATATGGAACACCTGTCGGGGGCGCTATTCTCCACGGTGTTACCGCAGACCTTACATACGTAGTAGTCGGTTTTCGGCACTTCTTCGTTGGCCTTCAAAGCGTTTAAAGCCTTTTGAAACAGCTCCGCGTGAATTTCTTCCACCTGATTGGCTACGTTGAAGCTCCACTCCGCCTGCTTGTTTCTCTCTTGCTTGGAAACCTCAAGGAATTCGGGGTACATCTTCGTGAACTCAAAAGTCTCGCCGGAGATAGCTTCATCTAAGTTACTGATCGTCATACCGATCTCTCCCGCTATCCTCAGGTGGTTCATTGCATGCACGGTCTCAGCCTCCGCAGCGGCCCTGAATAGAACTGCAATCTGAGGTAACCCTTCATCCTCAGCCTTTTTCGCGAAGGCTAGATAACGTCTATTCGCTTGGGACTCCCCCGCAAATGCCGCCTTCAAATTATTATTTGATGCACTCATTTTACGAAAACCAAGTTTATAGTAAGACGGGATAACTAATAAGCGTTAAGTCAAAACTACGGAAAAACGAAGCGACCTCTACTTTACCGTTAGGGACATAATCAGTTTCAATAAGATCGTCAGAGTCGTTTTAGAATAACTAAATCTAGCTCATTATATTCATGATGGTTAACAGATGCATACACGCTAGAGAAGTAATGACTCAAGTGAAGGGATTACGAAGTCCAGTTTGAGTTTTCTTATTAGGTCTAAGGAGGGAAGTCCTTCGTCGGTCAGCTGAAGCGTGGTTACGTAATAGTCTTTCAGGACGTTAGTAAACCAATCGCGATCGAGCACGAAGGTTTGGCCGTATTTGTTGGTTATGGGCAGGTCGAAGGCTCGATCCGGTATCTTGTCATCTTTTGAAGGGCGGTATCCCTCCCTCAGACTGAAGCATCGTTCTAACATGAAGTTTCTCATCGCTATGGTATTGATATCTTCCAGCGTTAAGTCCCACCCGCACACGGCATTCAAATATTGGCGAGCGCACTCTTCCCTTGAACCCCAAATCGCCCGTGCTGGACTTGCAGTGAAATGGCAGATGGTGGCAGATTCCGTGATCTGAGTGTCGAAGCCGGTGCCCATTCTGGCTCCTGTGTGGCTGGAGGCATAGGATAAGGCTTGATCGGGCAGCCCTCTCAAGTCGTAGGTAGCGCATGAGCAGCCGTGAACTTGCCACGCATATTGTTCACACCCTTGACCAATTCGTGGTATGGCAAATTTGTATCCATCGGCCAACACGTCGCCGAGGCCTTTTCGATAGGCTATCTTCTTCAACAGTGAGCAGGTTGCGTCCACGTCACCCCACTTCAAGTCTATACCATCAAGGTCTTCCTTCGAGAGTATACCTCGTTCGTAGAGTTCCATGGCCCAGGCGACGATTCCTCCCACCTCCTCTCCATCCATCCCCAGTTCTTCCACAAGGGGTTCAATGTACGTCATGTCCTCATAGCCTACCAGGATGTTCGCGTTGAAGCATCCCGTGTTGTCATGTCGAAACTCACCTACGACCGGCCCGCGCTTCCCATCGGGCACGAAGTAGGGGACGAAGCAAGCGGTAGCACAGCCCGGACAGCCGTCGGTCCAGACGTGATACTTCATCTCGTGCTCCACGTAATTGCTCTTCAAACATATGTCGTGCCATCCCAGCTGATTATTTTTTATGCCTTCCCACCCCGCGTGATACAGAGTGGGCATTGAAGTCGTGTGCCCAAAGCGGCGCTCTCGATATTTATGAGCCACCGTCGCGGGATGCTGAAGGTAGTGTTCAAACAGCTCCCACACTTTATGATGATCGTCGTATTCTGGCCCCACAGTCCCCCTCACTGCGATGGCTTTCAGGTTCTTTGAGCCCATGACGGCCCCACAACCCCATTTAGAGCCGCTGTGTAGCCATTCCGTGCTTATGTTTGCATACCTGACCAAGTGTTCGCCAGCGGGACCAATATTCACGACTCCAAAACACTCTCCAGTCTCCTCTTTCAACGCTGTCCTCAAAGCGTACTCCGTCTTCTGCTTCCAAGCGCCCCAGAGGTGGGATGCGTCCCTGACCTGGACATCGTCGTCCCAGACGTAGAGGTACACAGGACTCTCAGCGCGCCCAGTGATGAGGATCCCCGTGTTGTAGCCAGCATACATCATTTCTCTAGCGAAGTACCCTGACATCGTGGACCGCCCCTTCCACCCCGTCAATGGAGATTTAAAACAAAAAACGGTTTTATTTCCAACAAGGCCCGTCATTGGTCCTATCCCCACGTGCAGAACATTGTCAGGACCCAGCGGGTCTGCTCCCTGCGGTATAAGATCCCAGCACAGCTTCGAAGCCAAACCTCTACCTCCCAAGTATTTTTCAACGTCTTCGGTGACGTCTACGATGCGGGTCTTCTCGTCAGTCAGGTCTACTTCTAGTATCTTACAGCAGATCTTTGTCAAGTTTCTCACCAGTGACCTACGATGTCTTTCGTCAGCGGATACAGCCTTTTCGAGATAAACTCGGCTTTTTCGTCGGGGTGAATCCGCCACAGGTGCGCCGTACTGACGACGTACCTTCGATCCCTCGAAGGCATGTATTCGAGGGCGTGGTTGGGGCACACTTCCACGCATTGAGGCCTTCGCTCGCCGTCCTTTTCACACAGGTCACAGACTAGGGGATAGTTGTGGTCAGGGTAGAAGCGGGGGATTTCAGCCGAGCAGGCTTCCCGACACTTGCCACACTTAGAACCGAGGCATCGTTCTTCGTCAGCTTGCATGTG
The DNA here is from genome assembly GCA_026015035.1 of Candidatus Bathyarchaeota archaeon. Classification (GTDB taxonomy): domain Archaea; phylum Thermoproteota; class Bathyarchaeia; order RBG-16-48-13; genus DAOVBJ01. Next base: position 6,639 of record JAOZHB010000030.1, read on the forward strand.
TAACCTTTTTTCATCATAGAATATGGCAGGGGGGTCTAAGGGGCACGCCTTTTCGCATTCACGTTCCTCCTTTTTGTCACATTGAACGCAGATACTTTGAATGGCTTTGGACAAAGGGATCAAGTATTTTAGAATCCGTATTCTGGAGAGCTCTCGGTTTATCACTCCGAAGTGGAACATGGAGCACGCCATCTCACATATTCCGCATCCCACACATAAATCGTCTCGAGATTGTATGAAGGCAGGTCCCGAAGGACGTGGAAGACTTTCAACACCCCACCCATTTTTAGCTCGCACTTCTTCTACCTTTTTTACTTCACTCATCCAAAGATTCACCTATAAACTATAGAATACACATGTAAATTTACTATTTAAACTAAAATTCTAGCTAACTCCTGAATATTTGTATAAGCGAAGTAAAGGGTAACTTTTATAAAGGAATAATTAGCGTGCGTGCTCTTCCTTTATTTTTACCCTATTTTTTCTATGAAGGAATCTAGGTTTTATCGATAAGATTTATTCATCAAATAGCGCTATCTTTGAATTGAAAGACGGAAATAGGGAATAAAGTGCGCGCTATTTTCCCTTATCTTCGTATTCACACAACAAAAGGCTTCATGTCTACCCACAAGCATATATTGCCTTTTAGCTCAACTACAGTCAACTCGCTAGCTTGACATCCCCCTCTCAGCTATCGAGGTGTGCTAACGGTTGAATATTCGTCAATAAACGCTTGATGACTCCATCAATGTAGGGTACATCCATCCAGCGTACAACGACAACCAGGTCATGCTCGGGATCCACCCATATTCGATTCCCGCCTTCCCCTGACGCGTAATAACTGGTTTCAGGAGCGCTTGGGATCCGTTGTCGATCTGTATTCAACCACCACATATATCCATAAGCTGGATTGTGGACGCAAGGTGTTGTTGCCATCGATATCCAGTTTTTAGAGATCAACTGCTTCGTCTTCCATCTTCCCTGACGAAGAAATAGATAACCGAAGCGTGCATGATCTCGTGCACTGATATGTAAACCGCCTCCCCAATGACCTCCTCCACTCACGGATTGCACTCTGAGTCCATCAATTGTAACCCATGAGTTTCGGTATCCATACCACCTCCACGTATTGGATGCGTCAATCGGATTCATGATCGCAGTTTTCAACACTTGAGGTAGCGGTTGACGCCAGACGTGGAGTAAGGCAAGAGCTGTGAGATTTACCCGGACATCATTATACTCATAATGCGTTCCGGGCTCCTGGGGTTCTCGAAGCTCGTCATCAGGATTCCCTGCAGCATAGTGCTTTCCCCAAAGTGTGCCATCCCACTCATTAGTCTGTTGTAAGAGGTGATGCCATGTAATCTTCGCATTGTGGGGTGAATCAAAATGCCCGCTCTGCACATACATTCGAACCGGGTCATGAACATCGCGGATGAGCCCTTTACCCAACGCTAAACCAGCGATCGTGGACAGATAGCTTTTCGTCACACTGTGTGTCATATCCGCGTAGAAGGTATCACCCCATTCCGCAACTAGGTACCCATGACGCAGAATGAGACCATTGACGTTTGTCCGGGGCTTAGTCTTCCCATAGACATTACCGTCATCAAATCGCTTTGTAGTGTAACGGAGTTTAATGTATCGGGGATATTCCCTCCTTGGCCTAGGAGTCTCATGGGCTGTCGCGTAAGAGACGGCCTCTTCCACCATCTGCGGATCCATACCTACGTCTTTAGGTTTTCTTTTTTCCCAATCATCCCAACGTCCCGGGTAATACTCTTCCATCTCTCATTCACTCAATACTATTCATGTCTTGATACAATATTTATCTTTGGACCTGGCTGAGTCCAAAAAATTTACAACAAGCTCTTTAATTTATTATGCTAACAACTTGTTAGCTAGCTTTCCCCTTGAATACTCTAACCGCAGGGGGTGATGCTGAGTAAAACCTTTTACATCTGACACCTTGAAAACATAGTTACTGTTTAGCATCATTTATTAGTACTGTAGAACATGAGAGGAGGTATGGTGAAAACACGTGGAGAGACAAATACAAGTTGGAGAGAAAGCGCCGGATTTCGCTCTACCTGATACCGACTTTAAACGCCGTAGTTTAAAAAATTTCAAAGAGACGAAGGTTGTTTTGGCCTTCTATCCGGGTGCGTTCACCTCGGTGTGTACAAAGGAGATGTGTACCTTCAGAGATTCACTGGCAAAACTTAACACCTTGAAAGCACAAGTCGTTGGAATAAGCGTCAACGATCCTTTCTCGAACAAGGGCTTTTCGGATGCCAACGGACTCAACTTTCCCTTACTCAGCGACTACAAGAGGGAGGTTGTAAAAAGCTATGGCGTCAAGTTGAAGGACTTCGCAGGGCTCGAAGGCTACACGGCAGCCAAGCGATCCGTCTTCATCTTGGATAGAGAGGGTATAATCAGATACGCATGGGTGTCAGATAGCCCTGGAATCGAACCAGACTATGATGAGATAGAGCAGATTCTAGAAGGGATGGATTAAACCCGCGATAGCTAGCTATTCTCCTGATACCTCTTGGAAACAAACCAGCTAGCTTGCTTAATTCTCTAACATTTCCATTCTTCGATGTCTCAATTGACTCGAGAGGTAGCAAATTATTGCTTGAAGTCTTCTCGTATAAAATCCTCGTATATTTGAGAGCAACATAGAGTAGAATACTTCAGCTGCAGACTCATGGACTCAGCCAAATCTATCGCCTCTGCAACGGGAAAAGCAATAGCGTTGACTCCGGCTTGAACAGCTAGGAGATCCGTTTTCCGTCTGTGAGGTTCCTTTGGCCGCATGCAACCCAAGGCTATCGGGGTGTCAGGCATCATTAATCGAGCCTTCGCCAAAACCCAGGCAATGTCTTCTGCGGGAGGCGGTAAAACGTCGGCTATAGGCGTCCCCTTCAATGGCGTCAAGGCGATGACAACTACGCCATGGGGATGGTGTCTGGAAATCATCTTCAAGGCTGTCAGCTCTCCCTTCAACGTTCCGTAGTGTAAACCAACTAGGATATGAGGCACGAAGGGTATGCCCGATTCAGAGAGGGCTTTAAGCGAGGTCTCGTATGCGTCAACACTTACATTCAGGTTGTAGAGTTCTTCAATCGTTTCTTGCGACCCGATAACATCCAGCAAGGCCGCGTCGATACGAGCATCCGCTAACGCCTTTGCCATTTCGTCGTCCACGAGTCCCGTGTGAATGACAAGGGTCAACCCCAGTTCGTCCTTTATCTGTTTGATAACGTGAAGGAACCTGTGAAGGGGCACGGATCCGTTGGGCAGACATCCGCCGCTTATAAGGCATCCTCGTCCTCCCTTATCCTTGATTTTTCGGCAGACCGCAAGTAACGTTTCCGGTGTCGTCGCGGGGATCATTGTTCCGAGAACCCGTCCATCACAATGTTTGCACTTGAGGGCACATGCTCTTCCCGTTATGGAGACCGATGGGAACTCCAATCGAGAAGCATGGAAGTGCGCGTTTGTATAGTGGACGAAGCTAGGCGCGTAAAACACAATTCGTTTTCCGAAACGCTTCCAACTTAACCGTCTTGACTCCTCTAACAACGCATCTAAGTGGTCGACCATTTTTCCCCGTCAACGGGTATCCATTGCTTAAATGACCTATAAACATGGTGTCGAAAGGCTCAGGTTCCCAAGGATGGGTATAGGCTCTCCCGTGGCATTCCAAAATATTTTAAGGTGGGGGCACTGAGAAGGTTGTAGCGTGTTTCTCCATGTCTGGTAAGGTGTTGGTTCTCGACGCAAGCGCATTCATCATGGGTTATGATCCTCTTTCGATAAGCGAGAAGCAGGTTACAACGCCTTTAATTAGTAACGAGTTAAGAAGCGAAAACATGATCTGGCTTCGCTTCAAGATGGCGTGCGAATCAGGTAAATTGGAGATGCTTTCTCCGTCGCCACATGCATTGAAGATTGTTGAGGAACTGGCTAAGAAGACAGGGGATTATGGAAGACTTTCGCTTGTTGACAGGGAGGTGTTAGCGGTAGCAGAGGAGCTGAGGCAGAAGGGGTTTTCACCCGTTATTGTCAGCGATGACTACTCAATTCAAAACGTAGCTGACCAGTTAAAACTGGAATACACCTCCCTTTCAACCCTTGGAATCCGCCAGCGCTTCCAATGGATACCGTACTGTCCCGCTTGCCACAGAAGATATCCATCCACTTCATCCATGGAACAATGTAGCGTTTGTGGAACCCCCCTAAAAAGGAGACCTCGGAGAAAGGCTTTGACGAGAAAGAACTCAAAATAGTGGGACACATAGAAGATCCTATGCCTCTTCGTTGACGTCTTCCGAGAGACGATTGAGATAGACGTTGCAGTTGTAGCGGTTATCCACCTTTTTCAGCCACCGCCACATCCAAGCGCGAGAATTGGAGGGAAGGGGAAAGGATTGACGACAATCAGGCAGACGGAAGCATTTGAAAAACTGTAGAGAGTCTGAAAAAGTAGAGATCCCTTTGGAAGCGTAGAAGGGTTTAATGCTCGTATATTGGTCGTCTTTAGGGTCGAGGTGGCTTCAGAACTCATAGAGGTCGTCATCAATCAGAACTCTTCCATTCTTCATCAGCCAATAAAACAAAGGTTGTATGCGACTTATGTATTATTCGCTTCTGTCCAACTCTTCCAAGACTGCAGCAACTATCATCGGAAAGATGATAGTGGCGTCTCCGATGACCGACACCAGCTTATCACCAGCTTTCACCTTTTTCCAGGAGATGGCCTCCTCCAGGGGAGCTCCACTGAAACTTCCTCCTTCCGGTCGATCTAGCGTGACCTGGACTGCAGCGTCTACGCCCTCCCGCAGCGTGTTGGCGCCGAGGGCGTGGTGTTTTGGCAGGCCACCACCTAGGATGATGACCCCCACCTTTTCAGCGTCAAGTACGATGTTGGAGAGTTGATTTAAATCAGCGATGAGATCAATTTCCAAGTGGTTAAGCTGGTTGTATGTCCAGAGGTGTATGCCCAGCATGGAGTCCAGAATACCCGGTGAAAACACCGGTACCTCGTGGGTAGACGCCTTCTTCAAGACGGATTCCTCGTCATCCACGAATCTTCCTGTCTCCTGGAGCAGGTCATTGATTGATAGTCGGTTTACTCCCTTTGTTGAGAGGTGGTTGAAGATTCGATACATGGTCTTCTCCAGCGCTGTAAAGCCCTCCTGCTTGAAGTAGATGTCTCCCGCCCGTCCGATGCCCTTCTCTCTAAGCTGTACGTCATCACCGTAGAAGGACCCTTTGAGACCTTTGTAGCCGATGCCTTCAATAACGTCGTGGACGATGTTTGCGCCACTCGTTATGATGACGTCGATGTATTCCTTGTCCAAGAGGGTACCAATCACCTGTCGCAGACCTCCTGGAATCATGGGTCCGCCTAGGGTCAAGAAGACTGTGTATGTGGGGTCTCTGAACATTTCAGTCATGATGGAAACGGCTTTTGCTACGCGTCCCGCGCCTAAGACGCCGCTCTTAGCCATCTCTGAGACAAGTTGGCCAACCGTCATCTTCGAAGTCACCTTCATCTGATCAATACCCTTCAAACCAGCTCAGACCTCCACGTTAAGCCAGATACGTTTAATAATCCTCCACCTTATTAAAGACAGTTCAATGACCCATCAGACTCTTCTAGGATGTTGCGGGATTACATGAAGCTCAGTGAAGTCGTAAAAGCAATGGATAAAACGGAGCTTCTTTATCTGAAAGACTCCTACGCAAAGACGTTCCAAGGACGCGTGCTACGGGTTGAATTTGAGAAAAAAAAGAACGTGTACCTCGTCCTCGATAAAACCATCTTTCACCCAAAGGGTGGAGGTCAACCCACCGATAAGGGGCGGATATCGAATCAGAACTGCGAAGTTAACGTCAAAAAGGCCTTGTACGTCGGAGGCGTCGTCGTCCACTGGGGAAGGCTGCTCCAAGGAGATATACGTGAAGGGCTTGTTTTTGGCGAAATTGACTGGGAGAGACGGCATCTATACATGCGACGTCACACGGCGGGTCATCTGCTGGATCACTGTTTAACCGCTTTAACGGGAAGACCTGTGGAAACTACGGAGTCATGGCTTGAAAAACCTTGCTACGTGGGATACGCGGGAAGTCCTCCGTCAACAAATTACCTTGAGCGGGCAGAGGAACTGGCTAACGAAATGATATCGAAGGGCGCAGCGGTAACCATTGAAAACATCTCCCACACGAAGCTTCTTGAAGTCGCACCTCACGCCCCCAACATCTACCGATTGCCGGTCCTCGAAACCTACAGAATTGTCACCATCGAAGGATGCACTCCGATTCCGTGCGCAGGAACCCACCTCAACAACATCGGTGAAATAGGTCGTCTAACCGTAGAAAAGATTGAAGAATGCGGCTCAGATTATCGAGTTTTCTATGACGTGCAATAAAAAATGAAGAAGTGTTAGTAACGACGCGTTATTCTTTTCTTTGATAAAATAAGAATATTATTAGGTATCTGTCGAAAAGACATGATTAAGGGAGGACACCTCTCATGCAATGTTCTCATTGCGAAAAGTGCTGTGAAGAGACGGAGATGGAGCTTTCAAGTAGAGATATCAGAAGATTGGAGGAAGCGGGTCATCATCGAGAGGAGTTCACTGTCACGGGAGAAGACGGTGTAACCCGCCTTAGAAACATTGGTAGGTGGTGCTACTTCTACAATCATGCTGAAAAGAGATGTCGAGTTTATAAGGATAGACCATTAGGGTGCTACCTATATCCCGTCGTGTACTTAATCGGTGAAGGGGTCGTAATCGATGAGTTATGCCCGATGGGTGAAACGATATCAGAACACGAGTTAAGGACGAAGGGAAGAATCCTCATCAAAGTCGTGAAAACGATGAAGCTAATTAGCTAATATGATACAATTCAAATATCCAGAATATGTCTATATGATGAGATAAACGGAAACACTCTTTGTTTTATTGCGTTATCTATATCTCAGGGGTGGAATTAACTCCCCTTTTTGATGATGATACCATAGCTTCTCACCTACAAAGGGATGCATATAAAAGCATACGAAGCTAGCCAGCTCATCAAGCGACCGAAACTGCAATGAATAGAAGTAGCGCGCGGTATATTATTCGAATTTCATTAAACGTTGATGCATTAAAACCTCAGGGCAACTATAGTTAGCCAGCAAGTTATCGTTTGGTTATATTTGATTAGCACGCACACTATAGAGTAAAAATGGATAAAGATTATTTACGTATATAGTGTAAAAATGTTATGTATGTCATTTAATGAAACAATCAATCTACCTTTAGTCTGTCCCTATTGTCATATTCAGCAAATTGAAAATATGAACAGAATACTTCCATCAACCGAAGAAGTTTCATGTGAAAACCTAGATTGTTCCAAGAATTGGCATGGAGGAGTCTATAAAACAACTGCCTTACAAATAGAACAAGGGGATAAACGTAGAGTAGGCAGAAACCGTCCAACCCTCTATTCCATTCGTTACAGAACAAGTTATGGGGAAGAATCGATGAGTTTTAACAGCTTAGAAAAAAACCTAATCATGAAGAGAGGAGATGTTATAACGCTCAGTTATAAGAAAAAGTCTAAAGGTTTTGGTAATAAACACTGGACTGGAGAATGGGAGAACACACCTAAAATATTCCAGAACATAACACTAAAGCAATATTGGGAAATATAACTTAAACTAGCAGACTAGCAGCAGGGTATCTGTAGAGGAAACGCGCGTGTTACATGTTAATAATGTAAAGAGAATATCTGTTAAAGGCATTATATATAAAGAAAGATAATGAACAAGTATTTCTACCTTAAAGACTCCCCGCTGTTTAGCATATGACGTTTTAAGAGTGTAATCAAGTGATCTGTTGAAAAAATATGAGGTGAAAAATGTGTATTACATTGTAAACACGTAGTTAGCTTGATAAAAATAAAAAAAGGGTGTGGATATCTATCCAGTCAGACGCTAGCTAGATATAAATTCATGATGGACGTAATTAGCTAGTGTTTTTGAAATCTCGGTACATCTCTATATGATCTTTTATTCCTGCCCGTAAGGTATATATTGATTTAAATCCGAGTTGCTCTTTGGCTGCGTCGATGTTGAAGGCTCTTCTATTCACCCCACCACCCTTCAATTCGATGACGGCGTCGGGTATGAACTCCTTTATGATTTTTGCAGTGTCTCTGTCAGACGTCTCTTCAGTCCCCCCAATGTTGAAGACTCTCTGTGTAAGTTTCTCACTTGGCACGTCCAAGGCCTTGAGTACTCCTTGAGCAACATCTTTCACATATGTTTGACATCTCGTCTGATCCTCGGTTCCCAGTGAAATAGTTGTAGGTACGCCATCTACAGCGTTCTCAATCATCATAGTTGTTCCCATCTCCGTCTCCTTTTTTGCCCCAAGACCCCAGACCCGACTCAACCGGGTGTCGACCCAATCAACGCCCTGCGTTTGCCAGTAGCACATGCCAATTAAGGTACTTATTTTTTTACCCGAGCTGTAAGGGCTTGTACCTAGGGCTGGATGGAACATTCTGGCAGCTGTGGGCTCCATTGGTGAGGAGTCATGATCCACTGTGAGGGAGTCATATTCCCCATTGGATCCTGCGAAGACTATTCTGCCTAAGTCAAGTATTCTTGCCGCTTCGCAGACATTGAGCATGCTTTCAGAAGCCAGATGTAATGAGTAGTAGGGATGCGTTAACTCATATGCGTGTCTGAATATGGCGGCTGCATGGAATATCTTCTCAATCTTAAAATCTTTACACGCCTTTAGAAGGGTTGGGAAGTCATCGCAGACGGTTCCCTCCACAAAATTGACTTCATCCCACGTGTCCCTTAGTACCCATTGAGTCTTCGGGTTTCTTGGCGGGGAGAGATCCAGAACCGAGACATCGTCTCCCCTCTCCACCAAGGCGTTTACCGTGTAGCTACCTATGAGGCCTGAGCCTCCTGTAACGAGTATAGAGGTCATTTCTTTCACATCCTTAGGATAGTTACTATGAGAAATGCTTTAAAAATTTTCGTAATAAATACACCCTCAAACAAGCTTGTGAAACTGAAGTGGTTCTTCACTAGACACATTAGCTAGCTTAATCAAGATGCCATAAGTAGTAAAACATTCACAACTTTCTTTCTTCTTATTTTAGATATTACAAAGCATCAATAGTCTAGCTAACTAGCTTAAGGCAGGCAAGGCTGCTGGAGAAAAGACCGCGACTGTGTTGATGGGATCGTACAATACTGATAAAATAGTGGGAGGGGAAGCCCAGATATAATTTTTTTGCGCGCGCGCGGGAAGGCCATTCTTGGTCCAACTGTTGAAAGCATGAAGACCTTCCCCGGCCAGACGCGTGCATATACGTTCCAGCAGACTATGATCACATCATTGAGGGGGCTGGAGAAGAATCGATGAAGCTCGTCGTTTCTTATTTCCCCACAGATAAAAAGGGTAAGTCTCATTGTGAAATCGCGACAGAGTTAACCAATGTGCCCCTACAAGACAGATAGATAGATGAAGACTATCTCCTTCTACGCTAAAATAGCTACGTAATAATTGGAACGTTTTTGTTGGTTGAGATGACGCTATGATCCTTGTGTCAGGTATAGCTAGTTAGCTTTTTAATGGGGGAAGGAGCTTACCTATTTGGCATAATAGCTAGTTATCTGAGAAGATGCAGTATACGGTAGCTACTTTAGGTATTTATTGAACCATCTGAGTATGTGCATAAGCCTCTCCTCCCTGTGCTTTGGTTTTCCACTTCGACTGAGTTCATGGTTCTCGTCGGGAAACCTGACGAATTCAGTTGGTACGCCATGGAGCTTCAGAGCCACGAACCACTGCTCAGCTTCATCAATAGTAAGTCGTAGATCATCTTCACTGTGAATGATGAGCGTCGGCGTCTTAACGTTCTTCACAAATGTTAGTGGGGAATGGGCCATGTGCTTCTCCATATTTCCAATGTAGTCATTATCACCAGTGTATCTGTCAGGTCGCATATATCCTCCATCAGCGGTTCCAACTCGACTCACGTTGTTAACTTGGGTTCGGCAGGTTACTGCAGCGTGAAACCGGTCTGTGTGTGAGATGATCCAATTGGTCATATAGCCGCCATAACTGCCTCCTGTGACGCCCATCCTATGTACGTCTATGAACGAGAATTGTTTCAACGCACTGTCAACAAAATCCATCGTGTCTTTAAACTCTAAAATTGCATGATTATAAAGTCCCGCTCTTTTGTAATCCTGTCCATAACCACTGCTCCCTCGAGCATTAGAGTAGATGACTGCGTATCCATTAGCAGCTAACACTTGCCACTCAAAGAACATCGCATTGACGTAGCAACCAGCCCGACCACCATGCATCTGGAGAATAGCAGGGTATCGCTTCCCACTCGTGTAATCTACTGGCTTTATGATCCAACCATCAACTTCCATACCCAGCTCATTCATGAAAGTAAAGTGTTCAGGAGAGCTAAGCTCAAGACCCTCAAGTAGGCTGTCACTAAGATGAGTAACCTGCCTTTCATCTATTCCATTCTTTATCCATAACTCTTCGGGGTGAGTTGAGTCCATAGCGGTATATGCCATCACAGAACCGTCAGAGGAAAGGTTGAAGCCGCACACCGACTGTCCCTTCGTAACTTGCTTCACAATTCCAGATTTACGGTCAACGCAGTAGATGTTAACGTTAGGAGTGTCTATTGCACCGAAATAGAGGGACGAAGCGTCGGGAGCCCAGACAGCACCCGGACTCGGTGTCGCCACCCTCAAGTCACTCATGACTCCAATCCCTATATTTCTGTCGAAGTCACCAGTCAGGCTGAGGGGTTCACCTCCTGCTGCAGGAAGCACCCAGATGTCATTGTTGGTCAAGACATGCCAGGTGAAATCATGACCAATGAATGCGATTTCCTCTCCCCCGGGAGCCCACGACAGATCTGTGATAATGTGTTTCTTCGGGGTCAGTCTTTTCAACTCACCACCTTCCGCTGACATAAGGTAGATATCGCGGACATAGGAAAGATCTGGGTCTTGAACCGGTTCAGGCCACCGGTTCCTCACCGATTTGTCGGTATACGGTTGACCTACTATGGCAGCAGTATTCGCGATCAGAGCGATGGTTTCGCCATCTGGAGACCACTTTGCCGCATCGACATCAAATTCGCCCCTCGTTAGCTGCTTCGGATTGCCACCAACCTCGATTATGTGGAGGTGGATACGCGTCCCCGCGAAGATTCCAACGCCATTATACTTGTAATTGAGTCGTTTAATTACCCGAACATCGGAGTCGGGCTTGTCCTCCGTCCAGACGCGGGATAGGAACAGTATCCGCTGCGAATCTGGTGCCCACATCGGCTTCTGTATCCCCTCCTCGACGTCGGTTACTAGTCGTGCTTCACCCCCAGTAGTGGGTATGACGTAAAGCTGAGTCTTTTTCTCCAGCTGACGTCTATTGGAGAGGAAAAACAGTTGCTTGCCATCTGGTGACCAGCGAGGATAAGAGTCGTTACCAAAACCATATGTGAACTGCTCTGTTGTATCTACCTCCGTATCCCACATCCAGATGTGATTAACGTACCTTTGCTCATCATAATTGATTGTAGTGTGAACGAAGGCCACCTTGTCGCCATCTGGAGAAATCTGCGGATCTGAGATAAATCTGAAATGCCGTAAATCTTCAATCGTAATTTTACGCTTACCCATAGCAAATCCACTTCTTACTTACTTATTCAATTTAAGGCGTAACCATTTAAAATCTTATTCAGAATCTCTAAAATCTTAAGACGTGCTTAATTACTCATGTAATAAGGTTTGAGCTAGCGAAGTTTTACTAACTGAATGAGAATGAGATATTCACTCATAGTGAAACCCTATGTGACGGGGATTCATAACACGTTGGTCTATAGCCTTTGTGTGGATTGTTTTCAGAGTATAGTATTATAGACTCTAGGTAACGTATATAGTGATTATTCCAAGTTTTATTGTGGGGTTTTAGGTTCTTCAATGAACTTCGCAGTCAATAATACACAAACGATTAGGCCCGCTGTCAGTATGTACCATGGATACTTCGGGTTGAAACCGTAGATGAAGCCTCCGATGAGTGAACCCACTGTCGCAGGTACGAACAAAAGTAATGCCCCCATAGGCACTCCTCCCCAGGTGACCGCCACGCCTTGTCCTAAGATGGATAATACTCGACCTCGCCTCTCAGTCGGAATGTGGTTGGCCATTAGTGTAGAGTAGGCAGGCCAGGTTACGGTGTTAAAAATGGCCAGAAGCAGAAAAATGCAAAGCAGATGGGTAAAGGACTCGCAGAAGATGAATAAGCCGGTAGCTATAGGTGCGATTGGGGAGGTGGCGAGAATCATCTTTCGAGGTCCATATCGATCTATCAAGTGTCCCATTGGAATGGATATAGTTATGCGAAAAGCTCCCACCAAAAGCATTAGTGTCCCCCAGTCGTATGCAGTAAGTCCGATTACCTGATTTGCGTAGACGACCCAGAATTGGGCGGCTATACTCACGAGAAACGTTGTTATAATCTCGATGGCTGCAACGGAACGTAATGTGCGGGGAAGCCACTTCAATGTCTCCCAGATACTCAGATACGACTCTTTAAACAAAGTTGGCAGGTTACCCATTGAGATGTCTGATTTATCACTACTCAAGGTTTCTTTGAGAAGTTTAGTGCGGACAATCGCTACAACTAATCCAAGGACGAAGCTTATGCTGTATGAGAGACGCATAGCGGGGGGTAACTCTCCACTGTATACGTTATCGATTAGATAGCCCCCAACATACGGCATGACGATTCCAACCGCACCAGGAATAGCCATGGTTGTTGCGAATCCGATTCCTCTCTGTCCCGGAGGAAGACTATCCGCCATTATTGCATTCATGGCTGGCACATAGAACGTAACAAGCCCCTGGATGAACTGCCCAAGCGCTAATACCTCCCATCTCCATGCGACTGCGTAGAATAGTATTGAGAAGGCATACAAGAATGTCGATAAACCGACGAGTCTAACTCGCCCCCTTCGATCTGCCACATATCCTCCAACAGGATAAAGAATCAGTCCAGCTAAGCCACCGATCGCTGTAACAAGCCCAATCTCCGTAGCAGATCCACCTAATGCGAGAACGAAAAGTGAGAAATAAGGCCATGCAATCGATTGTGATACACTCCATATTGTGCGACATACTGTAAGCACGAGGATGTTTCCCTTCATGAAGCTAAAGCCAGACTTCACAGGATGTACCCGCTCCAATTTTTAAGGTAGAGGAGATTGCGTTCTTCCTTACTTAAACGTTTGGCAGAATAAACTAACTACCACTAGGTTAGCAATTGGTGTTGTCAATAGCTAGCTGGAGTATTGGGTTTGGCTTTAATCTACTATATCATCATAAAGGATATGCAACAGAATCTTGTAAGCGAATTCTCAAACATGTATTCGAGGAATTGGGAGCACGCCGTGTTGAATCATCATGCCACCCAGATAACATAACTGCTTGGAAATTACTTGAGAGATTATCTATGCGACGTGAGGCACATCACATTAAAGGAGGGTTTATTAGAAAAACATCGGATGGAAAGCCTATCTGGTGGGACAGTTATGTCTATGCAATACTTAATGAAGAATGGGAGAGAATTCAAGATAAGTGAAGATGCTTGTGTGTGTTAGGTAGATAAGCTCTGTCTAGATAACCATTCGATGAAATCAAATATAGAGCTTCCCTTTCTCAAAGAACGCATCTTAGTTTGGAAGATGGCATGAATGATATTACTACCTAAATTCGTAATGTTATTCACAAGCCTGCTCCTACGGTATTCTCCTTCCATACGCCCTTACTGGCCACTCAACTTTTATATCCTTTCTATCATTAGCTAGCTAACTTAACTAGCTACTAAACGATCAATAGAGGTGAAATCGGCTTTGGATACTTGGAAGTTTCATGATATTCGTCATAAAAATCATCTGTTGTGTAATCCGATGAGCAAAGAGAAATTTGAAAAACTTTGCAGCCTTTTCAGACTCAAAAGGGGTGCACGTGTTGTCGATATAGCTTGTGGTAAGGGAGAATTTCTAATCAGATTAGCTGAATTATATGATGTAGTCGGTGTAGGCGCGGATATTTCACCCCATTGTATCAGAGATTGCTTAGAGAAAAAGGGGAGGCGTGTGCCTTCATCTGCCATTAAGTTCATTGAAATGGATGGTAGAAAGTACAAGCCCACCGCCTATGAGTCCTTCGATTTGGCGATGTGCATTGGTGCAAGTTGGGTCTATGGCGGTCATCGAGGCACCTTACAAGCCTTAAAGAAGATGACGAAGCCCGGTGGATTGATCGCCGTTGGAGAGCCGTTTTGGCTGCAAGAGCCAAGTGAAGAGTATTTGAAAGCAGAAGGAACGCGAAGAGAGGAATTTGGCGTTCATCATGACAATGTGAAAGTAGGAGAAGAAGAAGGGCTAACCTGTATTTACACGCTTGTAAGTAACCATGACGACTGGGATCACTACGAAACCTATCAAGTATGGGCTGTAGACGACTATGTTCGGGGGAATCCCGATGACCCAGATAATCAAGAGCTATTAGACAGAACAAGACGAATTAAGGAAAGCTATTTTCGATGGGGAAGAGACACACTGGGTTGGGCGATCTATCTATTCAGAAAACCTTAGACGAAGTTTGTAATTTTGACAGTGTTAGTGCGCGCGCTAGCTAGCCTTAGGATATGAGAAGAGCTTACACGCGTGTTTTGACGTTCTATATCCTGGTCATCAGCAATGCTACACACGCCTCATATCGGCTTCGATGCCTTACGTACATCTCCTGCCACCGTCGGTGGGATTCAAGCCTTTGTTGCCATTCCGGATGATCTTGATTCTTCGTGAGCCACTTGACGTTGTAGTATAGGTTGGATGAAATGTAGCGGTCCCAGTCTGCTTGACTGGAATGGATCATGTACACCAACTCGAATCCTTCCCTTTGAATTGTGTGAAGGAGATCGATTTCCGTGGGGAGCGGGCCTTCATAATCGATCAGTTCTTTGGGGACATCTGGGCTGGTGTAGTAGGGTTCGACTATGAGCAGGTAGCCGTCATCCGTGATGGCTTCGTTCATATGACGAATCGCGTTACGAAACATGACATCCGCTTCACCGAACATATTGGACGCAGTGATGCAAGTGGCCAGATCGAATGACTGCGGTTCAAACCGATATGTTGTCGCATCGGTACACACGAAGTCGATCCTATCGGCGATGGGCAGCCCACCTACCGCGTTCTTAGCGTGTTCGATGTGGTGTTCAGAGCTGTCGATGCCCACCCCTGAAATCCCAAAAGTCGAGGCCCAATAAAGAAGCGCTTCTCCATATCCACACCCAAAGTCTATTACGAGGCTGCTTTCACCCAACCCAGCGAAATGCGCGATCCCAGCCAGTTTCCCGGGTGGCATAAGTCCTATCACCACATGATCGCGTTCAACCATCTTGATCTTATTATAGAAGTCCATTCTACTTCGTCCTTCAGTTAGATGTTTTAGCTACCTTTTCTAATAGTAAATAATATTAACATTATCTTAATTTTTGAGTTAACGTGCGCTATCTAGCCAAAAGGGGATGAACATTAAATGTCTTTAAGACAGATTGATGTAAGATTGTGAAGGGGGAATGGCTTAATTGGATAGGAGTGGTTTTAGGTCATGAGGATAGATGAGGAACGTTGTGTTGGATGCCGGTCTTGTGTGGTGTATTGTCCTGTAGACGCGATAAAGTCGTCGGGTGAAGAGGTCTACGTAGACCAAGGGTTGTGCGTCGAGTGCGCGGTCTGTCTGAAGAGTGGCGTGTGTCCGCAGGACGCTCTCTACCAGCCGCTCTTGGAGTGGCCTCGGATTCTCAGATCCCAATTCAGTGATCCCTTGGTATCCCATCCCGTGACAGGGATAATGGGTCGGGGAACAGCGGAGATGAAGACGAACGATGTCACCGGCCGCTTTCGGGAGGGAGATGTGGGCTTCGCCATAGAGATGGGGCGTCCAGGTATCTCGACGAGTTTCATCGATGTGGAGCGGGTGGCCATGGCTCTGGTGGGAAAGGTTGATTTTGAACATCTTAACCCAGTAACCGTTCTACTGGACAAGGATACGGGTAGGTTCAAGGACCCCAGGGTGCGAGGCGAGCGGGCTCTATCAGCCATCATAGAGTGTAAGACAACAGAGGATAGAGGTCTTGAAGTTTTGAATATCCTCAAGGAGGTATCTGAAGAGATTGACACGGTCTTCAGCCTCTGCGTCATCAACAGATGCCGAGGCCACCGGATCCCCTTCAAGACTAGGATGGAGGAGGCCGGATATACGCCGAGGATCAATGGGAAGACTAATGTGGGGCTGGGGAGGCCCCTGGCATGACCCACACCCATCACCGAAGGGGTTCCAAGGAATCCCTCGAAAAGGACTTCGTCGTCTTGGCCATGATCGACCCCGCAGTTAAAGCCCAACATACCTATAACGAACCCTTGGTTGGGCGGGTCAAGCGTTTTCTAGATATCTGTGGACGGTATAATCCCGTTGCTCTCGCTGCTCGCACACCTGATAGGCGGCTGCGGTACCTCAAGGGATGGAAACCCAATATGGACAGCGGCATCCATCGTGTAGCGAATTTGAGGGAAATAACTACTTGTGAGGATATTGAGGGGATTGGACACGCTGTATACACCAACAAAGAGGATGTAGTAAGCTTACTGGAGGAGTTGAGGGCGGCCGATCTGGGGCTCAGTATAGTTGTGAGTGGAGTATTCGAGGAGGTCTTTGACGCGTGTAAGATGGCGGGAATCGAACCCCACACCGTCAACATGAGCCTGGAGACCTGGGGCAAGACTGACCTCCTCCCTAAGAGCCCGGTCTTGGAGCTCTGCACGATGTGTGGCCACGCCATGATCGCGCCTAAACTCGCGGAGACCCTGATGGACAGGGTTACGAGAGGTGTCACGACGCCTGAGGAGGCTGCTGTTGAACTTGGGAAACAATGTACCTGTAACATCTTCAACACAGTAAGGGCTGCCGAGATCATCCGCAGCAACACCATAATCAAAGCATAACCTAAAGGAACACATTGAAAGGAGAGTCGGTTTCAGTCGACTTAAGTACTGATGTAGCAAGCTGTCTCATCATAATGTTCACCACATCGACGTGTTGGGGCCGCTGCTCCTCTGATGCTCCTAGGCCGTTCAGACGGATTTAACATGGGATAATGCGTAGTATAATCGTGTGATTTACGAGTGCAACGGACCTTTTATGGGCGCCTTTACGGCAATACGCCGCGATTTACCCCCCTTTCCAGAAAAAATTTTTTCAATTGACCCCCTCCCACACGATAAAAAAAAAGGGGCGGCTTCCCGTCCACCTGTACATACAGTAGTGGCCTATCTAGCTAGCAATAACTGTTAACGTATCCCAATAAACTGCGGGAATGTACACTTTAGGGTCCTCGAATATGCATTTTTTAGGCATTTTCTTATACAAATCTGTCGATGTAAAACAGCTAGCTAACTCGATATAGCTAGCTTTAGAGTTGGTACTCGTTGCAGACAGATTTACTGCATTATATACATACCTAGGGTAAAATGATTTCTTTTCCCAAGCCTGCTTAGTTTCCTATGATGGTTGCTCAAGAGGGAGTTAGCTGCCCA
>JAOZHB010000048.1 GCA_026015035.1 Candidatus Bathyarchaeota archaeon
TGGCTTCGCTCTCTCACCAATCTCTTTGGAAACATCATGCAGGTTCCTTGGGGCATCCTGAGCGATAGAATGGGAAGATATCTCCCTGCAATCCTCATCGGTGGACTGTTATCCGCTTCAATATGGCTTCCCCTCCTCCTTGTAACAGAACCAGTACACCTCATCTCCATTATTTCGCTTCAAGCATTGGCCGCATCGATTATTGCACCTGCCTGGGCTTCCCTAATTGGGAGAATGACACCGAAGTCGAAGAGAGGCGTGACAACCTCGTACATAAACATCGCTGCTTCCATCGGCTCGATTGGAGCCACATTGCTCTCGGGATACGTCATGACGATTGTGGGTGGCAGCCTTTCCAACATGTACATGATACCGATTGGCTTAGCAGCCTTATTCGGTGTGCTCTCCTCCATTGCGATGGTCAAAGTTCGTGAGAAAAAGAAGATTTCGAGAAATCACACTTCTTCCTGGATAGACTGGACCGTATTTAGACGTAATGCGAACTTTCGCACCCTGTGCAGGGTCAGCTTCATACACGGCTTCTTCATGTCCATGTCGTGGCCTCTCTTTGCAATAACTAAGGTCCAAGTTGTAGGAACCGATATGATGCAAATTGCTTTTATCTCTGTCGTCTCAGGCCTGATCGGCATAGTAATTCGGAGGTTCATTGGGCGTATAACGGATTATGCTGGACGAAGAACACTTTTAGTCGTCAGCCGAGCGGGAGTCTTCATTTACCCCACATTATATGCTCTCGCGACCCATGTCTCCTATCTCTACATCGCTGAATTAATTGGCGGCGTCTTCGGGGCAATCACGGGCATCGTCCTCTTCGCCTACAGACTCGACATAACACCGCAGGATCAGCGAGGCGCTGGCATGTCCCTATTTAACATGGTCATGGGAGTCGCCACCTTTTTCGGCTCCCTCTTTGGTGGATACCTCCCTTCCATGCTGGTCTCAGCGGGGTTGAACAGCCTTCTTCCCTTCCAAATCACGTATGCGATATCGGCTGTCGGGCGGCTGTGTGGAGGTCTCCTCTTTCTAAAACTTAAGGAACCTGTCTCCTATCCGTCCACAGTAAAACGTGAACTCATACGGATCGTCTCAGAGGACATTGAGACAACTAGAGATCAGATAAAAGAGATAGATTTGAGAGGAGAGAAGGCTGATAAGGAATTTGAAAAAGATATTGAGTGGCTTCAGGGAATGATGGAGAAGCGGGAAGGGAAGTAAAACAGTCAGCTAGCTGAAAATGCCTTATGAGAAGCGATAAGACGCTTCAAAGACGGGAATCCTCAAAATCATTCTGTGCTCTATTCTTTGGTCGTGTGGTTAACCATACGATAAGTGATAAGGCGGGCCCGGCGGGAATTGAACCCACGACCACCGGGTTTCTTCCAGTGAGATAAAAGCTTCATCGAGAACAGGTTAACAGTGTTTCGCCTGCTTCTCACCGATGCTCTATCCTTGCTGAGCTACGGGCCCCTCCTATACCATCGAAAATTAGGAAGGTTGAGTTAATTTAAAGCTTTCTCCAACGTTGAACTGCCTAGTTTTCACTTATGTGTTAGACGGTACTGCCTTCAAAACAAACTTACGCTTCGCTAGTTAGATGGA
Source organism: Candidatus Bathyarchaeota archaeon (assembly GCA_026015035.1). GTDB lineage: Archaea > Thermoproteota > Bathyarchaeia > RBG-16-48-13 > DAOVBJ01. The sequence continues at coordinate 1,621 of JAOZHB010000048.1, forward strand.
ACTTTGATAACAAGCATTACCTCGCAGTGTGGTTGAGGTTTATAATGGTCTGTAATAGGTACCCTTCAATGTGAAAAATTCTTCTTTGTTTGGTTTGACACCGTTTGGCTACCAATGTTCGTATCTTACTATTTCATTGAAGGGGAGTCGTCTCTTTTCAACTGCAGAGGGGTCAGATGGGTATCCTATCGGCATTAGTGCTACAACCCGTATCTCCTTCGGGATGCCGAGGATTTCCTTTACTTCCCTTTCGTCAAATGCCCCGATCCAACAAGTACCTAACCCCACCTCAACAGCCGTCAAGGTGATGTGATCGAGCGCAATGGCCACATCGATTGGAAAGCACGGGAGCCCACCTCTCATAATGTGCCCGTCGGTCTCGGCACATGCTACAATTACAGCGGGGGCTTCTCCAACGAAGGTCTGTCTATTTGCTGCGTCAACAAGTTTTTTCCTCGTTGCAAGATCGCGGACAATAAGAAACCTCCACTCTTGTCGGTTTGAAGCGGAGGGAGCGAGTCGTCCAGCCTCCAAAACAGCGGTCAACTTCTCATTCTCAATAGGCTTATCTGAATACTTCCGTACGCTTTTCCTGGTTTGTATTGCATCTATAACATTCATGACCAAATTTCCTCTCACTAAGAACTCTTGACGTCATCTTAAAAAGCTTTCATCAGCTAATCCCCTTCCTTCAAACGCATTCTCTCACGATATCTTTTGATAATCTTTGAGTTTGAGCCCTGTTAGATCATGGTTCTCCTCTACCCTCTCAGGAAATCCTTTGAGAAGACCGGAGGGACTCAAGTCGAAAGGGAATACTCAGCATACTTAAAAATATGTAGAGGATACGTTTTCCAGAAGCAGTAGGCGAGTAATATTTATAGTCCACACAATGACTCTAGGATGTGAAAAGAATTGAAGGCTAAATTCGCGTACGTAGGTATAAGAGTCAAGGACCTACCAACATCCATCGAGTTCTATACAAGACTACTTGAAATGAAGGTAGTAAACCGATTTACGATCGAGAAAACGAAGGGAGAAATCGTTAACCTACAAAGTGAGAGTGGAAGCTTTATCCTCGAATTAAACTATTACAAAGCAGATAGTCCCTACAACACAGAGTATATTGTAGGAGAAGGGTTGGACCATCTGGCCTTCAAAGTAGAAAACCTAGACAAGGCCCTTGAAGAAGCAGAAAGATTTGGACACCGAGCCATTCAGGAAGTCAGGACCGAAACAGGTAGGTGGGTCTACATAGAAGACCCGAATGGAATCTGGATAGAACTCTACTAATCCATTCCAAACATTCTGTTTCTAAGAATTTGCAGACTAGGACGATTTTAACGATGTACGTGTCTAAGTTGAGCAGATGTGCCTTCTTCTATAGTTTTTAATCTCACTCTTGAAATGGAAAGAGGGGTTAGCCTAATCACGTGGTTTCCCATGTAGCATGAACGATGAGAAGTAATACCGCAGTTAAAAACATCCAAATAAACCGTCAATGTTTTTATCGTCTTGAACCAAACGATTATTTACACGTATTCTCTAAGAATAAGCTGAAAGGAGCTACCTGAATTGGTTGACTCAGATGTTGAGATTGGAATAATCGGTGGAACCGGCGTTTATGAACAAGAGCTCATTGAAGACGTAGAGGAGACCAAGGTTTACACGCCGTACGGTCGACCCTCCGACCTCATATCCGTTGGATACTATGCCGAGAGAAAAATCGCCTTCCTCCCACGCCACGGTAGAAGCCACCAAATCCCCCCGCACAACATTCCCTTTCGAGCGAATATGTGGGCGTTGAAGGAGCTTGGGGTGAAACGCGTCATCGCTGCCTCAGCTGTCGGAAGTTTACGGGAAGACTACAAGCCATCAGAATTCGTGATACTCGATCAATTCATTGATCGAACGAAGAATCGAGGCGACACCTTCTACGATGGAGGACAGGTCTGCCACATATCCACCGCAGATCCCTTCTGCCCCGAACTCAGGGAGACCTTCATCACGTCAGCTAATGTGATGGGACTACCGACCCACGTGAAAGGAACCTACATCTGCATTCAAGGTCCCCGCTTCTCGACGCGGGCGGAGTCCAAACTCTTCCGTGGGTGGGGCGTCGACGTCATCGGCATGACCCTGTTTCCCGAGGTGGTTCTCGCCCGAGAGGTGGGTATGTGTTACATGTCCGTGGCCATGGTCACCGACTACGATGTTTGGGCCGATAAACCCGTGACCGCTCAAGAAATCTTTCAGACGATGGGTCGGAATGCGATGAACTTTCGAAAGTTGATTATGGAGACCCTCCCAAAAATCCCGAAAACGAGGAGCTGCTCCTGCGAAGCAGCCTTAGAAGAGGCTATATAACCTTTTTTTCCTCACTCCAGTGAAAAACGTTTTAAGCAATAAGACTTTTATCTGCGAAGCACAATATACCAGAAAACTCAAAAAGGAGGACTGGATCATGTCTGAAGACCAAAATGTCGTCTATATTGGAAGAAAACCTGTAATGAGCTACGTCCTAGCCGTCATAACCTACATGAACACCCCTGACGCCAAGGAGGTTGTGTTGAAAGCTCGGGGCCGAGCCATAACGACAGCCGTTGACGTGGCTGAAATAACAAGACGGCGATTCATGCAAAAACTACAGATAGACAAAATCGACGTCGGAACGGAAGAACTCACCGAACAGGACGGACGCAAAAGAGCGGTGTCAACCATCGAAATATCACTCAAAGTCTAAGCCATCTCCTTAAGAGCTTTGCTTGTAGGTAAAATTAAGGAGAACGCTGTTCCTTTTTTTATAATTTGTTTTAAGTTTGTTTATTATGTAATTA
>JAOZHB010000069.1 GCA_026015035.1 Candidatus Bathyarchaeota archaeon
TTCTATTTTAAGGAGCCTATTGTATTTGGCTATTCGTTCTCCCCTTGCAGCTCCGCCTGTTTTAATTTGCCCCGCGTTTAAAGCGACTGCGATGTCCGCAATATAGGTATCGGTGGTTTCACCTGAGCGGTGGCTAACGATGACGCCATACCTGTTTTTTTGGGCTAAGCGGGCGGCATCAAAGGCTTCAGTGAGGGTACCAATTTGATTTACTTTGAGGAGGACGGCGTTAGCTGTGCCCGTTTCGATACCCCTTCGCAGGCGTTCCGCGTTTGTGACGAAGAGGTCATCTCCAACGATCTGCACGTTCTCCCCAATCTCCTGAGTAATGGCGGTGAAGCCTTGAAAATCGTCTTCGTGGAATGGATCCTCAATGGAAACGAGAGGGTACGCCTCAATTAGGTCTTTATAGAAGTTGATGAGGGCGTCGGTGGTGTAAACTCCGTTATCAATGGCGTACGTCCCCTTCTTGGCGTCGTAGAAGCCGTTAGCTGCAGCGTCTAAGGCGAGGTACACGTCTTCTCCAGGGGTGTAACCTGCTTTGTTGATGGCTTTGAGGAGGGCGTCTAAGGCTTCACCGGTCTCCTTCATAGGAGGAGCAAACCCTCCTTCATCTCCTAAATTAATCGCTGAAGGACCGTATTGTTCTCGTAAAACCGTTTTCAGGGTGTGATAGATTTCCACTCCAACTTGAAGGGCGTCTGAGAAGGTTGCGACACCTATAGGTAGAATCATGAATTCTTGGATGCTTAATTTGTTTCCGGCGTGAAGCCCACCGTTTATGACGTTCATTAGAGGAACGGGTAGAACCCTTGCTTCTTCTCCTCCTAGGTAGTTGTAGAGGGCTGTGCCAGCGGTGTTGGCGGCAGCCTTAGCAGCAGCCAATGAAACACCTAGGATGGCGTTTGCCCCGAGCTTCGACTTGTTCTCGGTGGCGTCGAGGTCGATCATAAGTTTATCGATGTTGATTTGCTGGGTCACGTTTTTTCCGATGAGTTCAGGCGCGATAACGGCCCTGATGTTCTTCACGGCGGTTTGGACACCCTTACCATTATACCTTGCTTTATCGCCGTCTCTGAGTTCAAATGCTTCGTAGACGCCGGTTGAGGTGCCTGATGGAACGCTTGCTATTCCACGGCCGTGTCGCGTGTGTACCTCGACTTCGATGGTCGGGTTCCCCCGTGAATCCAAGATTTCCCGTGGATAAATGGCAGTGATTTCGAGGTTCGCTTCAAAAGGCTTTTTCATTAAAGTCGCCTCTGTCCGTTCTGAATTGGTTTAAATCAGATACTCCATTCATATTTAAATGAAGTTCATGCGTTTCACGTCTTTGATGCGGGATCGAGTGTTTTTAGTGTTCACGAGGTTAAAACTAAAATGGGTTGGATGGACGGGACGTTAAAAACAAGATACCGGCTTTCTTCCTTTCGGCTTCGAAATTCTTCACGTAACGGGTTTGTGGTTCAATTCAACATCGAAGTTATTTAGTCACGAAGATTCTGTGGACCATTAAAAATTTCGTTGAGATTTAGGGACTAACGGGTGGAACTGGGTGGAACCACCCTTTATCTGTGTTTTAGCTCTCTTGTGAACTGGAAGCGTCTGAGACGCTACGGGCTCTTGAATGGCTCGTATATTGCTCTCTTTAAAACAAGTGTTTAAATATTACCTGTCAGTAATTAATGAAGGCCAATGTAAACCGGTGGACAGCATGGGGCTTAAACTCATTATTGAAGATGAGGGAAAGGTTATTTTGGAGGTTCCCTTGTCTCCCGATGACTGGCACCGACGGGAGTTGATGAGAGAAGTCGATCAACTCCGGAGGGACGCTCGACGTAATGTGAAGTTTTATGAAGCATTCACCAACGCCAACCGGGTTCGCATGCTCCACTGTCTGTTGGAACGTGAGAATCACACACTGACGTTTAAAGAGTTCATGACCGATTTAGGCTTGAACCCGAAGATTATACGGGAGAACGCGGTCAAGCTCCAGAATATCGGGTTCATCGAGTCACCT
>JAOZHB010000074.1 GCA_026015035.1 Candidatus Bathyarchaeota archaeon
ATTCGACTTCACCGTTCGTTCATCTATCTTCACATCCAATAGTGCAATGTTGTCGACGACATAGACACGTGCAAAAGCCCCCGTCTTTAGGAAGTCGAAGGCTTCGTGGGAGAGATTGGAGACCATCGGTATTTCCCCATAAATTGCTCCGGAAATCGTAATTAACTCAGTCCTCTCCGTGGCTATGAGTTTCGGCGCGAGACCATTAGTTGCTAGACCATAAAGGACGTTTGAACCTACAGTGCTTCCTCTCCCTTCAGAAAAGACGAAGATTTTGTTCGTGATATTCTCCCCACATATATCGAGATCGACACCGACCACGTCCCCTGTTTTCTGGTCGATGTCTCCGAAGAACGAGATTCTCATTCTCGTCACCAAGAGTTCTCCCTCTATCTGCCCGTTCCAGCCTTGGATGACCTTGGTTTTAAACCTCAAACGCGCGCCTCCTTTCTGACAGACTTCGATACTTTGTAAACTCACTAGGTTTATTTAATGATTAAGTTGTGGGAAAATGGGAAGAGGACGCCTGACAAGCCGCTATATCATACGTGTCCGATTGACGAAGAAGTAAAAGTATAATCTGTCTGCCTTACGGTTTAGAAGCGGGAGACTCAGCATACTCGAGGACCAGTCGAAGGGAAAGAGAAGCATCGGTTCTCAACGGATTTCTCTAAAAGGGTGAGGTTCTCTCCCAAACTGCTTGTTTCATGAAAACCCCTCCATCGCGTTCTTAAGGTCGGAGGGTGAGTCAGTTGTAAGATTGTGCTTGTTCCTTGACGGAAAATTATTATTAAAACGGCTGGATAGTCTTTTGCGATAATGGATATACTGAGGAGGGTTCTCAACAGAGGGGTTTTCGGTCAGTCTTTGTTAGCTCTGGCCTTCAATGTTGGAGGCGTTCTTTCGGGGCGTCTAGCAGTCATCTTTACCCCCATCTTCATGGCATACCCGTGGATCCTTGCCATCTTTCCCTTGGTGTTGACTGTGAGAGGCGATATCAGCGGTGTGCTCTCGGGAAAAGTCGGTACCATGCTGCACACGGGTGAGATAAGGCCTCAGCTCAGAGGAAACACAAGGTCCTTCCATTCCCTTTTAAGCTCCATCTTCGTGTTGACGTTCGTTGACACCATTGGCGTCGGGTTACTTTCCTTCGTTTTTAACCTAGTGCTTCAACAAACATCCTCGGAGAACCTAATCTACTTCATAGTCATACCGACGCTTACGTGCGTTTTAAGTATGGTAATCGCCATACCCATAACGTTGTTTGTCGCCAGTAAAGCCTTTAAATCGGGATTGGACCCCGACATCCTCGTCTACCCCATTATGTCCACGACAAACGACATGCTCATATCGGTCATCTACGTCTCTATCGTTTCACTCATGCTCAGGGGTGTGGTATACGTGGTTTTCATGGAAGCGTTGATTGTAATCATCGCTCTCGCTTCGACAGTCTTATTCATCAGGCACATCAGAGAAGGATTGTTTATAAGGACGTTAAAGGAGGGGCTGCTCCTCGTATTGCTGTCCAGCGTGTTTGGAACCATCAACGGCCTTGCCCTCAAAAGTGTGAGAAGGGACGTTGAGAAGCACCCATCAATCCTTATTGTGTACCCGGCGTTAATGAATACCCTTGGAAACATTGGTTCAATTATTGGTTCAACCGAGACGACGAAGCTTGCTTTAGGCTACATCAAGTCCTTTGGTCAGGTCTTAAAGGACACGGTTAGGGGCCTGTTGTCGGTTGAGGCAGCAGCATTCCTGATACATGTGCTCTTCGGCGTCGCAACACTCGCTGTGGGACACGTAACCGATGTCGCTGTGGATCCCTTCTTCATTATCAAGCTTTCCCTGTTTTCCAATGCTTTGAGCTTCTTAGTCATCTCCGTCTTCGCGTTAACCATCGCGACGCAAACTTTCAAGCGCGGACTCGACCCCGACAACTTCGTCATTCCGCTGACAACATCGGTAGCCGACACCGTGTCCACCCTCTCCTTGATGACCGCGTTGACCCTCCTTGGCACGCATTAATAAAGCGTCAATGCGATGCGAAAACGCATTCGTCTACGCCCCCCCGTTCAGGGTTAACCCAAGTCTAGTCCATATTTCGCAAGCACCTTTGCCACACGCTCGCTCAAGGGGATTGTGGCTTTCTCGAATTTTGCTTTAGGTTTTGACAGAGATCTGGTTGCGTCGAAACCGACCTTACATCCGACACCGAGTTCTTGGTCGGATGTGGGATCCAAGCTGGACACCCGCACGTTCGGAATAACGAGGAGGTCACGGTCACCCCGGAATCGCGTGGCCAAAGCCCACTCCACTTGTTCCATGTCATAGACGTCAATATCTGAGTCCACGACAAAGGCGTGTTTGATACTGGGGTTAGCAGCGAAGATGGCCATCAAAACGTTTTTACCGTCACCCTCACTGAACTTATCAAAACTCACCACGCAGTGAAGCCATCCCCGCCCCCCTACAGTCATATTCACAGCCTTAATGGTCGGGTTCACATTTCTTGTGTACTCAAGAACCCTCACCTCTTGGGGCATACCCATGAGGAGGACGTGTTCAGTACCAGCGGGAAGCAAGGCCTGGTACAGGTAGTCCCTGCGTCGCATCCCGCCCACAATTTCTATGGGACGTTGGTTTCTCTGAACGTCGAAGGTGGTGGTGAGATCGACGAAGGGGCCCTCTAGCACTTCCCTGTCTAGCAGAATTCGTCCTTCCAATACGAGTTCTGCGCTGGCAGGGGCGTAGGCGTCGACATGGGGGCACTGAATGAGCTTGAGTGTTCCACGTAGAAGGGTGTTAGCGACATCGAACTCACTTGTTCTATAGGGGGCGGGGGAGGCGGCGGCGAGGAGGAGTGCGGGGTGGAGACCTAAAGAGATGCTCACGTCTAAGCTCGTTTTCCCCTCTTCCGTCGCTATTTGACAGAGGCGGTAGAGGTGGCGGGGAACGATCCGTATGGCAAGATGGTCGTCATCGAGGACTTGTAGGCGGTGAATGGAAGCGTTTTGGCTGTCTCCGTCAGAGGTTCGGGCATGAATGACAGCGGAGGTAATGTATGGAGCGGGGTCCCCAGCGTAATGGGTGAGAATGGGAATGTGAGAGAGCTGGGGCTTCTCCAAGTATTCCATTACGGGGCCATCGGAAACCACTACCGCCGTCTCGGGCTTCTTTATTGCGCGGTCTAAGCGTTTGTGGAATTCCCCTGGCTCAGCGTTGATAGCCCGGTAAATTCTCTCCCGGGTCCCACAAACACCTCCGACCACCGAGTTGGAGAATCCGGTAACTGCATCAAAATACACGACTTTGCCGCCATCAAAGGCCTTCAAGACAGATGATATCTCGTATTCAACTGACAATTCTTCGCCTACGTGAATGAGCTGGCTTGAACTCTCTAACTCCTGGAGGAACCCTCGTAGGTCAGACATACCTCTTCCTCTTCCTCCCTTCATATTTAACACATCGTCTTATAAACCATTGACTTTAAAAAAGGAGGTAACAGTATTTTCCCGTTGGACGTACCTTACCCTCTTAAGTGTCGCTTCCGCGATGGCCTAC
>JAOZHB010000075.1 GCA_026015035.1 Candidatus Bathyarchaeota archaeon
GGGTGGTTTGAAGAGGATTCCCTGCTTGGCGTGATGGGGATTCAACCCGTCAAAGACACCACTTTAATCAGACACTCCTACGTTCTTTATGGTTATCAACGACGAGGGATCGGTGGACTGTTACTGAAGCACCTGCTAAGCTTGGCCAAGACTCCTGACGTCTTAGTGGGAACTTGGGAAGACGTAGCCGGAGCCATTCAATTCTACGAGCAGCATGGTTTCACATTGGTTTCCCGACGGGAAACGGACCGGCTTCTTCGAAAGTACTGGAATATCCCTAAACGACAGATCGCAACTTCAGTCGTATTAAAGTTCAACAAGCAGAGCCTAGCTAGCGAACCGAAAGAATAGACTGCGAAAAACCTCTACTTTTTCTATATTACACTTTTCCATCTGACTATCTTGGTAAAACCTTCAAGTTAATGTTATATAGGATTACTTATTAGATTGTGGTGCGGAGATGAAATGCTGATGAAGAAGCGCGTGGATGCGTTGACTATAAAATCGGGTCCAACAGAAAGTGGAATTGAATCTGTTGGCGGAGATGTATTATCAGTTGACAAGCTTTCCCTCTTGCTCTCCCGTAGTTGGCTGCTGATACTGCTTTTATTGCTTCCTCTCAGCTTTGTACTTTATAAAAAACGGCACACGATCTTCAACCAACTCCTTCGACGTCTAAGGCCATACTGAGTTACCTGTTCTTCTTCCTCAACCGTTTCATGGTTAGGGAGTTAACTACATGCTGGATGGGGCGCAAAGGCGTCGTTGGCGTAGACATAGGGTAGGAGTCGACAATAGACGTCCCTGCACGTAGTCAGGTCTTTGCAGCTTCGGCATATCGGTAAGTCGCTGATCCTTACTCCACCCCTGAAGAACAGCCACTTCTTCGAGAACCAAATATCTGTCAGCGTCTCCTTTCGAAGGTTGCCCATGACCCATTGGGGGTCCGATAGGACGAGGTTGCAAGGGTAGACCGCGGCGTCGCTGTCGATCGCCATCCGGTTTTTTCCAGCTTTACAGGAAACGTATCCCCTCTTCCGCTCTTGAATGGACTCTTGGAGGGGATAGCAATGCAGAAAAACGTCTAGCGACACATCGATTCGTTTTCTATATCGCGCTTTGACGATGAGTAAATAGTCAAATATGTTCTGATAGGCGCTCCAGGCTGGAACCCACTCTCTGTGCTTCTTCATTCTTCCTACATCTTTCAAGTCTAGGAACGCAATTCGATCCGCTCCCTGTCGAATGGAAAGCTTGATGATGTCATCACATCGATTCAGGTTTCCCTTGTGTAAACAGCAGTTTATCCCGTATTGAACACCCTGTTTCTGCAGCAGATTGAGGGCGGTCATGGTGCGTTTAAAGGACCCAGCAACGCCGCTGAAGACATCATGCTCCTTGGCATTCACGTCTTCAAGTGAAACGGTTGGGATGACCCCCGCTTCTTTTAGACGGCGTACGTTCTCCTCATCCAGCTCCGTCCCATTTGTAATCAATACCTTGCGGAACCGCTTCTTTTGAATAATGGCGAGGAGCGTACGTACCTCCGGGTGTAGCAGGGGTTCCCCTCCCGTAAGTCTGACTTCCATCACGCCCATCCGCTCCAGTTGACTAAAAATCGATTCCATTTCCTGAACGGATAAGTCACGGGTTCCTTTGTCCTCTCGACTCGAGAAACAGTGAACACACCTCAAGTTGCATCTGCTCGTTACAAATACGTCGACCGACGTCGGGGCAGACAGGAACGGGATGGGAAATTGGTCGTACAGCGCCGGGTCAACGGTAGCCCGTTCAGGCGGGGATTTCAACACCTCATCTACCGTCGTTACGTATCCCCCTTCGGCCATACGTTGGAGAAACTTGTTACATTTGTCGTAGTTCATTCGGGATACGGTGGAGATTTCGCGTACATCAGCCGCTTTATCGTAGACATGCTGCAACGCTCGGTATTCCCGATCTGTCAAAAATGCTGTCCCCGAGGTCTTCCAGTCATATGCGGCGTACGTGTCGTAGTATTGGGGTTCAGTTCGGAGGATAACTGTGTCACACAGTGTCAGTTTTTGAGGCAACTTGACAGACTCCTGAGCGTCTCTAGTTAGCTAACTCTGGACCTAAGGAATTAAAAAGGTTACCACCCCAAATCAAAAACACGAATTTCATCGGGTAACTAGTTCACTTAGCTAGTTAAGAAATTCATGTCCCTTCTCCTGATGAGACATCGTCTCCATAGAAACCTTTTGGGCTGTTTGGTGGTGCTGCAGCAAGATCTCTTACATGAACTTCTACTCCCCTGCAGTCTTTCCGCTTTTCGGCATTCAATTTCCGCAGAAACCATCGCTTATCGCTAGCTAGCAGCGTTAATATATGGCTTACGATAATAGTCACGTAAAGATCTTTCCTTCGTATGTGGTGGGTGCCTTGGATATCACGAGCGTTGCTGATGAGAAGTATATTTACTTAACGACTATCGGTCGAAGAACGGGTCGTCCGCATACCGTTGAATTATGGTTTGCCGTTGCCCAAGGAAACCTCTACCTGAGCCACGAAGGAAAATACACGGATTGGATGAAGAACATCCTGAACAAGGACCGTGTTACCTTCACGATTAGAAGTCTTAACTGGGAAGGTACGGCTCGAATAGTGGGCGGTGGAGACACCTTTGAAACCGGAAAGTCCGCCCTCTACCGCAAATACTACGGTGACGCGCGTAAAGAAGTCATCGACGATTGGTTCTCGGAGTCAACTGTCATAGAAATTCTTGTTGACGCCGCCTAGCGTCCCTCTCTTTATTTCGGGTTCCCACCGCGCCATTCCTGGGACGAATGTGGCTTATGGCTAGAACTTTTCGTTAAAATGTTCCTCAGCGGTCATCGATGTGTGTGAAGACTCTGTTTTCCTCGCCCACGTATTTCTGTAGCGGCCTGATTAGCTTGTTATTTTGATACTGATCCATTATGTGGGCGATCCAGCCAACAATTCTCCCCATGATAAACATGTTGATAAATTGGTCGTCTGGGATCCCGAGGTTCGCGTAGATAGACGTGGCATAGAAATCGACATTTGAATAGATCCTTTTTTTCCGGTACACAATTTCAGCCAACTCGTCGGAAAGAGCGAGCCAGTTATTACTTTTCACTGCGTCCAATTGTTTCGCGGCGTTCCTCAATTCTTCGACTCGAGGATCCATTGTCTTATACACTCGATGACCGAACCCCATGATGCGTTCGCCTGCTTGCAGCTTGTTTTCCACCCATTCTTCAATTTCTTGGGTATCTTTGTCCTTTAGCTCTCTGAGCATCTCGATTACTTTTTGGCTGGCGCCGCCATGCAGTGGACCGAACAGAGTGCCTGTTGCGGACACAACGCCTGCATACATGTCGGATAGGGTAGAGGCGGCTATTCGCGCGGCAAATGTAGATGCGTTGAGGGTGTGTTCAGCGTGTAAAATTAAATCAAGGTCCAGCGCTCGTTCATCGATTTTATCGGGTTCTACGCCGTTAAGCATCCACAAGAAATTAGCCGCGTGCCCCAAATTTTTGTTTGGGTGGGTTAGGGGCTTGTCCTCTCTTATGTTTTGGTAGTATGCTATGATAGTCGGCGTCTTTGCGATGAGGTCGATGGCTTTTCTGCGACTTTCCTGAGGATTAATCATAAAAATGCTGTCATCTAGATCCCCTAGATACGAATACATGGTCCGTAGGATCACGGTTGGGTAGCTTATGGTTGGCAAATTGCACAATACGTCGATAATCTTTTCAGGGAGTTCTCTTCGCTCCGCCAGTTCAATTGTAAACTCGGTTAGTTCTGACTTCGTGGGTAAGTATCCGCTTAACAGAAGGAATACTACTTCTTCGAAGGACGAGTGTTGTGCTAAATCATGGATGTTATAGCCTCTGTACTCCAATATGCCCTTTGCGCCGTCTATTCTTGATATATCTGACTCGAGCGCGACAACGCCTCGTAATCCGTAATTTATGGACATCTTACGTTTCCTTGGGTGATTGTTGGAATTGCTAGTATCAATGCAGCACTTTTATTTATTATTTTACAATGTCTACGCCCTGACTACCGCGCTTTTTCGTAGAAAGCTAGCTAGAGTGTTTCCGTACCAGAGTGGAGCCTGTTCAGGAAGACATTGATCAATGTGTTGACGCAATGAGAGCATACATTGAATAAAGCTTAAGCTTTTTCACGTTATACTTTGTGTCCTACGCGTATTCTAGAGTGCTAGCGGATATCAAGTTCTTCGCGGAGGAAATCTTGCCCCATTTCCTCGACACCTAAAAAAGAGCTTCATTACGGTCAGAAACAATCAAGACGCTTATAAAGATGATCCAGATCTATTTTATTCTCTTGAGTTTCACAATAAATTAATTTATATGACCTCGTCAATTATTTCCAAAAAAGAGAAGGATTTGTACCATGAGTAGTATTTGGATTGTTAGGGATTACATTCGCTGTACCGGCTGTCAACGGTGTGAGGTAGTCTGCAGCCTTCAACACGAAGGTCGGATCTGGCCTGAGGCGTCTCGCATTCGAGTCTTCATGCCCTTTCCAGGCGTGGAGGTACCTCATCTCTGTGCGCAATGTGACGACTATCCTTGCGTGGAAGCCTGTCCCGTCAATGCACTCTCTGTAAACGCGCAAACTGGCGCCGTGATCGTCGATGAAGGTGCGTGTACTTCCTGCGGTCTTTGTATCAAGGCGTGTCCGGGAACCGTTCCACTCCTTCATCCGGACACCAACAAAGCGGTGATCTGCGATTTGTGTGGTGGAGACCCCGAATGCGTGAAAGTCTGTGTGGAAGCAGGGTACGACGCCCTGCGACTCGTTAAGGAGAACGTTGGTGCCCAAAAGAAGGTTCATTCCATTAGTCCCTTCGTCCTAGCCAAGGATCTTGCAGTGAACCTTTTTGGGGAAAAGGGAGAGGAGGTTATCTAGTATGCCAAGGGGATACGCAGGTAAGTTTCTCGATGTCGATCTAACGCGGGAGAAGATACAGGACATTACAATACCGGAAAAGACCCTCTACCAGTACGTAGGGGGTCGTGGCTTAGCTGCTAAGGTTTTGTGGGATCGTCTTGGAAAGCAGTGGTCAACAGTCGATCCGATGGGCCCTAAAAACATTTTAACGATCTTAACTGGCCCCCTCACGGCGATTCATCCGGGTGCGCGGGTCTGTATCTCCGGGAAGTCACCGTTAAGCAATGGTACAGTTGGCTCCACCACGAGCTCAGAGTTTCCCATGGAATTGAAGTGTGCAGGGTACGACGGTATTTTCGTCACCGGAAAAGCCAGTGACCCCGTCTACCTCCTAGTCACCGACAACCAAGCTGAAATACGCGACGCCTCCCACCTCTGGGGAAAACTCGGTGAAGACACAATCAAGATCTTGAACGCAGAGGTACGAGAGGAGCTGGGGAAGCGTAAACCGAATGTCGGCTTATGGCGGGAACCAGGCATAATTTATGTGGGGCCTGCAGGCGAAAACCTGATGCGTAACGCCGCGGTCCTGACGAAAGTTGCCCACGCCGCTGGATACGGAGGATACGGTGCGCTGATGGGATCCAAAAATCTGAAAGCAGTAGTTGCCAAGGGACGGGGCCCCCTTCCCGAGGTCGCCGCACCAAAAGCAATGGAAATTATGCTGCAGCGATACCATAAACGCTTAATATCAATGGATCGGATGCGTCGATGGGGCACCGGCTACGTGGGCTGGTATTTCGGCGCTGTGACGAGTTCGGAGCCGGTCAGGAACTGGCAAGAAGAATGGCATGACGAGAGAAGCATGACTGGACCCCGATACAGTTCTCGCTTCTGGGTGAAGCCTTATTGGGCGGACTTCAACTGTTCACGCAGTTGTATGAAGGTCTCCTGCATCAAGTCCGGACGCTGGAAAGGGGACATCACCGATATGCCGGACTATGAACTGGAAGCCTATTGTGGCACCAACCTCGGCATCTTCAACCCCGAAGACAACATCCACATCAGCGCCATCATCGACAACCTCGGCATGTCCGGAATCAATGGACCTAACACCATGGGCTTCGCCGCTGAACTCTATCAACGCGGCATCTTAACGAAAGAGGACCTCGGATTTGAGTTGAAGTGGGGTGACACTGAAGCCTTCACCAAACTAGCGTGGTTAATCACTAACCGCGAGAAAATAGGTGACATCTTAGCAGAAGGCACCTATCGCGCAGCCCAAAAAATCACTAAACTGAAAGGCGTCGACGTGATGCCCTACGTCGTCCACGTCAAAGGCATTGAAATCGGAGCCCACGGCACACGAAGCAACCAAGACTTCACCAAAGACATCGCATACGCCGCGTCTGTTCAAGGCGGCGATCACACCTCCATCGTGAACGACGGCTACAATGATCTCTCCAGCGTCTTCATGGATTCCGCGGTATTCTGCTCATTCTGCGCTGTGCATGACCTCATGTGGGACTTTGCGCAGGTTGTGACCGGATGGGATCTTACAAAACATAAATTTTGTACTGACCAGGGACAAAGAATCGTCACTCTCCAACGGACGCTTTTACTGCTGGGCGGACCCGACATCTTTTGGGACCCCGATAAAGACGACGATAACCCACCACGATTCTATGAGCCCCTACCAACGGGACCCTACGCCGGGAAGACGACTGACAAGGCCTTCGTTGAACAAAAGAAACAGGAGTACTATGCAGCTTCAGGCTGGGATCACCGAGGTATCCCGACGACCGACACCCTTAAACGACTTGATCTAGCAGACTTGGAGAAGACGGTTAAAGGCTTGAGAAAGTAACCTCTCCCCCCTTTTTCCTTTTTTTCTTAGTTATTGTAGATATGACTATTGAACAGATAACACGTGGCGTCCTTGCTTTATCTGACGTATTCACAGTAGTCGTTGAACCGTGTTTCTGTAAGAAATAATCTGTCGAACGATTCACTTGTACGTGTTGAGGATTTCCTGTAGCACGCGCGAAAATATGTAAATCAACAGACAGCTAGCTATATACGGCATTGGCTTAGCCGCCATGAATATGGAGGTTATTACACGCCGACGAGGTTCAAAGGATACCTCTCTCCATAACAGGAACGAACATCTTTTTCGACCGAAAAAACTAGCCAACATCTCCGCTCACGGGTCCTCGATGCCTGCTTAGAAGCAAGATACTTGAGGACACTACTACGTTATATTCTGAGGCGGTTAAACCCAGGGACTTATGGTCAGTCGACATCAACATAAACCTTCAGAATGGCCAGTCCCAGAAAGGAGATACCAATTGACAGGAAGAAGATCGCGTCGAATCCGAAGGAAGACGCCACTACTCCTGCCAGTAAGGGGGCAATGGCTCCCATCAGGCTTCCTGGGAGGAAGTAAAGCGCGTATCCTAACCCTCGGTGTCTGCTGGGGGAGAGCTTCGCCATAATGGACGATCTCGCAGCCATGACGAGGGTGTTACAGAAGCCGGAGGCGACGTACATGCCGGTGAACCACATCACATTTGGCACAGCGATTGAAAGGCCAAGGAATAGGTAGCTGAGGGCAAGAAGGCGTAGCAGCCATCTCTTCTCACCCACTCTCGCGGCCATGTATCCCCCGAGGGGGGCTGCGAGAAACCCCAACAAGGTTCTGCTGCTGGCTACCAAGCTTGCGAGAGCGATGCTCATCTGCTTAACGTCCTGTAAATACAGCACAATGAACGTGGTGATCATCGATCCCGCCATCATCCTGAGTCCCGAAAAAACGAGAAACATGACTAGACTGGACGTTAGCAGGGACTCCCGATCCCTCGCGTTGGTTTTCACGGTGCCCTCATCCTCAGAGGTCGGGTCCGTATCCTCTTTTTTGATGAAGATCGTCGTTGCGATTCCCATGATCATGGGCCACGCTAAGAGGAAATAGACCTGTCGCCACTCGAAGGCCAAGAGCCCGATGAGGATGCTGACCAATAGGGGTCCCAGGGCGTGACCCAGCGTCCCACCTGCACCGTGTATTCCCAGCGCCTTGGGTAGGTCTTTTGACGTGAATAGTTTCGTTGTATAGCTGTACGAGGCGGGGTGGTAAATCGTGGTGTTCGCGTAGACGAGGCAGATGGCTATAATAAACATGAGGGGATTAACGGCTTGACTCGCAAGCAGGGCTCCCAGCGTTGCGACGGCGAAGCTGATTACAATCATCTTCTTTGAGCCGATTCTATCGGAGAGTAATCCTGTGGGGATGGCAAGGAGTGCCTGACAAAGCGGAGGAATAGCGGCGATAATGCCGAGTTGTTGCAGAGTCAAACTGAATTCGTCCCGTAAAACAGAGAAGACGGCTGTGTGAATTCCACCAAAAACGTGCGTGAGCACATGGGTCAGCGTCATCACCAGTAGACCATAGCTGAAGATAGTTGCAGCCCGTCGCTCCTTCGACCGATCCATCACCACACCTTCTAACGGAACTCCTTAAGAGTCTTCAAATGACTGATGCACTTCCTCTTTAAGACTACGGTAAAATATGTTTACGTGTCATCAGGAATGCAAATTAGTTATTTCACTATCCATTCAACTTTTTTTGGATAAATTTTATAATGAAATTGCTATCCTGTCATAAACTTATTTTTCGTTTTTAGCTAACTAGCTAAGCGCGCACGCTACGCTCTCTGAGACATCTAAAGAGCGTCTCTTCGATTAGGTTTCTAGATACCTATTCAACCTTCATAAAAGAATTAACTCCAACCCTTGCACAATTGGATTCACGGGGGTCAAAATCGACTGGTGCAGAAAGAGACATACCCGCTGCGGCCTCGCGCGCTAAGGCCCCTGCAACCCAACTCGATTCAAAAATAATCTGTAAGGAGGTTAAAGTTAACGTGGAACGAAAAGACGCCGTAGAGGGCTTGACGTCCTTGGCAATCCAAGTGGATGAAAAGGGGCAGGTTCACTCCTTTACTGACGAAAACGCGACGTGGAAGTTCGTGGACCCAATAACCGTCGTTGACCTGGTTGATAGGTACAACGATCTCTTAGCCGAAACAACAGAGGGCTTGGCGTCCCTGGTAATCCAAGTGGATGAAGAGGGGCAGGTTCACTCCTTTACTGACGAAAACGCGACGTGGAAGTTCGTGGACCCAATAACCGTCGTTGAATTAGTTGATAAGTACAAAATGCTCTTAGCGAATGTTGTCGTGGAACCCAAAGTCGTTACGAATAAAGTCTTTACAAAGACGTCATTGCCACCCCAAGCCAGTTCTGACCGGTTCTTCCTCAGACGGTGAGAGGGTTCTTCACCCCCTAATCTGTTACACAGTATTCCTATCGTAGTCAATTCCAGTGTTTCTCATCGTCTTTCTGACGCTTCGGCATTTCTTCATAGTTTTTCGTCGTCTTGTCCCTGAACTGGATAAATACGGTTTTTATACACATCTTTACAGTAGCGAAGTGGGGCTTCACATCTAACCCTCCTTCCATCAAAATTTGAAGAGGAACGTTCCGTCCTATCTTTCCTTGCAGAGGCTGTGAGTAGCAACGCGATACGTTTTCGCTGATTTACATAAACCTATATATCCTGAAAAAACTACCACGCTACGATGCCTTATCCAAGCCAGTTCTCACGCTTTCATAAGTCTCTCTACACTGCGCATGAAACGTGATGGAGAACTCGTGACGAGAAGGAACACCGAACCATCTGAGCTACACACTTTATTGACGCTCATGCTAAATCAGCTACCTATCGGACTGAAGAACCCCGCTTTCCTTTGTTAAATGGATACGGCCACCACCGCTTCGCCGTCGTGGACAGGGCGCCGTTGAAGGCTCATGGGTTCTCGATGATTAATCTTTTAAGTTCACGTGCGGTACTTATTATGTGGTGAAGTTATGGCTCAAGGCAAATGGAGGCGTGTGGGTACGGTCGTCCATTACTATACGAAGATCGGTGTCGCCATAATTGACCTCAGGAATAGCTTGGTACTCGGTGACCAGATCAGTATAGAGGGCTCCACCACGGATCTTCAACAAACTGTGGACTCCATGCAGATAGAACATAAAACCGTTGAAAAAGCTGCGAAGGGCGACAGTATCGGGTTGAAGGTTGGAGGCCGCTGCCGCAAGGGCGACAAAGTCTACAAACAGGTTTAAACAACGCTTTTTACACGAACTGGATGCAACGACCTACACGCAAAATCGGACTCCAGCTTCCAAAACACTTGGTACTACTCTTCGCACGGCAAAACGTAAACGTCGCGCGTGAGAGGACGCTCTCTCAACCCGCTTCATCGACAATCCTTTAACCAACGTCCAGCTGCACCCACTCTATTTACGGAGAAAGATACGGTACATTTTGTCTGGAGCTGATGAAGGATGAATCCCGAAGACGCTTTAAGAAGAATGGTTAATCCGTCGTCTATAGCCGTCGTGGAGACCTCCCGAACGCCGGGAAAGGTCGGCTACTCCGTGGTGAAAAACCTCCTCGAAAGTGGATACACGGGCCCTGTCGTCTTCATGCTCGGTGGCCCTGTGACATGGTCTCTCGAAGAGGTTGCCCGACACAATTCCCGTCGAAGGAATACGTGAGGCATGGTATCATGGTTGATCGGGTTTCTGAGATCATTGACGTCGCGCGGTTCGCGGGACGAATTGTCCTCCTCGAACCAGAAGCTAATCTGGTCTGCAAACTGTACGGGATTCCAGTAGCCCCGTGTAAACTCGCTGAGACGGTGGAGGACGCTGTACATCACGCCAAGGCGTTGGGTTATCCCCTCGTCCTCAAGGTGGTTTCACCAGAGATCCTGCACAAGTCCGATGTGGGCGGCGTCATCGTAGATCTGAAGACGCCGCGGGCGGTTCAAAACGCCTATCACACGATCCTTGAAAGCGTCCAGCAGTATCGACCTGACGCCAAGGTCCTTGGCCTCCTCGTCCAGAAGATGGAGGCTTCCTCGACGGAGGTCGTTATTGGGATGACCAGGGATCCAAACTTCGGTCCCACGCTGATGTTTGGGTTGGGCGGCATCTTTGTTGAGGTACTCAAAGACGTCTCGTTTAGGATTGCTCCGATAACAGAGCGGGACGCGAGGGAGATGATCCGCGAGATTAAAGGGTTTAAGCTGTTGGAGGGCTTTCGAGGTAGAGAACCAGCAGACATTGAGGCCCTCGTCGACATTCTCCTCAAAGTCTCGAGACTGGGTGTTGAACGCGAAGCGATAGATCAGGTTGACCTGAATCCCATCTTCGCATACAGCTCGGGTGCGATAGCCGTCGATACGCGCATTCTTCTCACAGAGCGGAGTACGTAACCTCGCATAGGGACGACGTCTTCTTCTACATGACACCTCGCAACGTTTTTTTCAAGGCTTCCCCTGAATCCTGCTTCAGACACGCCTCTTTGCAGCGTCTTCCTCCTGTTGAATTATGACTGTGAGGCTGGCTTTAATGTGGTGTATATGTATGTTTATTGTAGGCTTTTTTTCGGATGGGGCGTTTAAGCTAGCTAGCTAACTGATGCGAACTGACGACGTATAAGCGAACAGCTCTTCCAACGATCTCTGCGGCTGAGCGTTCTTTCATCGGCTTTTGAAGACTTGTTGCCCATTCCCCTCCCGGGGCTTCTTCCGTCTTCGTTGTCCATTAAAGGCTCCCAAACCGATGCCTCGCGAAGTCGACCGCCATCTTAATGGCTTCCATCATGCTGGTGGGATTGGCCACGCCTATTCCAGCTATGTCAAAAGCGGTTCCGTGGTCAACGGAGGTCCGGATGATGGGTAGGCCCAGGGTGATGTTCACTCCTCTGTCGAAGCCAAGAAGCTTCACGGGGATGTGGCCTTGATCGTGGTACATGGCTACGACGACGTCAAACGCGTTATTCGCGGCCTTGAGGAAGACAGTGTCGGGTGGAAGGGGTCCTTGCGCGTTTATCCCCAATGCGGTAGCTTCCTGAACAGCTGGCTTGATGTGGTTCAGCTCCTCCCCGCCGAAGAGACCGCTCTCCCCGGCGTGCGGGTTTAACCCTGATACAGCGATCCGCGGATTGGAGATGCCCATGGACGTTAATGTCTCGTGGGCTAAGACGATGGTTTTCAGAACTCGTTCCTTGTCGATCAAGTCACACGCCTCTCTCAGGGACACGTGAGTGGTCACGTGAATCACCCTCATGGAGCCTGCAGCGAGCATCATCGCGTAGTTACGTGTCTTAGTTAAGTGAGCGAGGATCTCGGTGTGGCCTTGGTAGTGATACCCTGCAAGATTGATGGCTTCCTTGTTGATGGGAGCTGTTGCGATGGCGTGGATCTCGTGGTTTAACGCAAGATCGACGGCCTTTTCCACGAATTCAACAGCTGCCTTTCCCGATGCTCGATTAACTGTTCCCACCTCAATCGACGGCAAATCCAGGTTCTTCAAGTCCAAGACATCCAGAACACCGAACTCGAACATGGCTTCCTGAACGTCGACCACTACTCTAAGCTTCACAGAGGCTTGAGTTGCTTTAACCGCCCGTGCAATGGACTTGGCGTCTCCGATGACGAGGGGACAACAGATCTCGTAGGTTTCTCTCACGGCCAACGCTTTAACGATCACTTCGGGGCCGATGCCTGCTGCGTCTCCCATCGTTATCCCAATTATGGGTCTGAATGTTCGGTTCATCTCTGCTTCCTCAAGTATTCGATGGCTGTGACGAGGGCGTCTTCGTCGCCAAAGGCTCCTGCCTTCGTGACGACCCGGGTTCCACACGCTGGTCCTCCAACGATTGTGACCACGGGGATTCCTGGTAAGATCTCTTCCTCAACCCGCACCTCGAGGACATCGAGCGCCGTGTAAACGTTGAAGGCGGTTTCTCCCCCCGTCACCACCATCCCACACACGTTTTCCCTCGGCACGATGGCTTGCGACGTTCTACCAAGGATGTGACCCATCTGAGTCCTCATTTTCCGGTCCGATAACCCAAGGCCTCTGCCCGACTCCTTCGCCTCCTCTAAGGCGCTCAGGGACTCCGCCAGCCTGATGATGACGTCCATTCCGGCGTGAAGGGCTTTCTCCGCCTCGTCCACCACTCTGGCAACCTCAAGGCTTCCGGCCTCTTTCCCCCTCAGAACCCGGTGCACGTCGATGGTGACGACCTTTACGTTCAAGGTTTTCGCTGCCGTACGGATCTGCTGTGCCGTTACCTCACTCACACTGCCCGCGATTACTACGACGCATTCTCCTCCGTCCACGCCCAGCCCCAAGGCTTCTGGCAGCTCCTCCGCTAAACCACCTGACCCACACACGAGGACGGGCTGGTCAAGGCTCGCGATCGTCTGCGCTATGATCTTCAAATTCCTTTGCGAGACGGCGTCGACCACGATTATCTGGCTGCCTTCTTTCAGCTGTCTCACAACTTCGCCTTGAACCCTCTTCACTCCCCTTGAAACTATGCCGATGTCAATTAGGGACACCCTTTTCCCGCTTTGACTTCGAATGAGAGTTGGGATGTGTGATTGTCTCACCGGCGACTCGGGGTCCTTCGCGACCTCGGTGTCTTCGATGAGGCTTTGATTCTTGAGGTGAAAACCTCCGACCGTGATTCTTCCATTTTTCGGATACGCTGGACAGAGGATGACTGCTGACACGACCAACGTGTCCATGGCTGCGTCAAGTTCAACACCCAAATTCCCCCTGAGGGTTGAATCAATCTTCTTGTAGAGAAGCTCTGCTCCCATCTTCTTGAATTCTTCGGAGGCCAACGCCACCTTCTCGTAGGCCACATCTCTTGTATCGCCTCGACTCTCCGTGTCAAACACGAGGACGTCCACTCTCTCCGCTATCTCCCCAATTCTCTTCAGATCCCGCACAATCGTCGTTTTCAACCGCTTCTTCGCAAATTGTACACCGGTATCCGCAGCACCTGTGTAATCATCTGCTATTATGCCAACTCGAACCATCTCACTACCTCGACTTTTACAAATCAATACTCCGACAATTGATATGGAATGCTTAGACATAAAGAATGCTGCAGAACCGTATGCCAAGCAAGTGTAACTATCGCTCACTCGAGATGAAACAGAAATACATCGCGTCTTCAAGGAACTAACCCACACTCCATAGAGAAACAATTTAAATCCCACACTTGCTTATTCAACACCAGTAACCTCTTCCGTCAAAACCTCACCCCTTACACACATGCAATCGGTATAACGTGGTTTAACCTCAATCAGATAAGCCTACAAAAAATTGGTGCTCCACACTAGAATACTATCCATATGATTCTACACCCTTAGAATCCGAGCTTAAGGCAAGTCTTAAAAGCTTCTCGACCACCCTACCTGATTGGTGAGCTTTATGCATGTCGTAATTGGCTCCATAAGCCATGAAACAAACACCTTCTCAAACGTTCCTACAGGTCTTGACAAATTCAGAGAAAACCTATACCTTGGACAGGACATAGTCAAGGCCTTCAAGGGGAAGCATGCCATTGCATCGGCCTTCATACAAGTCGCTGAGGAGGAAGGCTTCGACCTCATTCCAACGCTTTGGGCCAGTGCGACGCCAAGTGGATTAGTGAAGGATGAAGCCTTCAACCATCTTCTCTCTAAAATGATCCAGCCGATAGAGTCCGCTGAAAAAGTGGACGGTGTCCTCCTACACCTTCACGGAGCCATGGTCACTCAAAGCATCGACGACCCTGAAGGCGAGATCCTTGAAGCAGTTAGAGGCGTAGTTGGCCACGAGGTACCCGTCATTTCCACCTTGGACCTTCACGCGAATATTGCGGAGAGAATGGTTCGGGAGGCCGACGTCCTCGTAGGGTATGACACTTATCCCCACGTTGACCGATTCGATCGAGGAATTGAAGCCGCCGGGTTGATGGCGGAAATTTTGGGGGGTCGCTTGAAACCCACCATGGCGATGAAGAAGCCTCCCATGATTGTTTCACCTCAAAGGCAGAAGACGAACTACTATCCCATGAATGCGTTGATCAACCTAGCCCATGAGATGGAGACAGACGAAAACATCGTTAACGTAACCGTTTCCGGAGGATATCCCTTTGCAGACCTAGAATTCACTGGGATGACGATGGTTGTGACAACGAATAACCGCCAAGACGTCGCACAGGAAAAGGCTGATAACCTAGCAGCGCTGGCGTGGAAAATTCGGCGCGACTTCCTCGCAGACGTCATTCCCCCAAAGGAAGCTGTAGCAGAAGCCACGGTGACCCAAGGAGGCCCCGTAGTCTTAGCCGATCACGCAGACAATCCTGGAGGCGGAGCCCCCTGTGACGGCACCGTTATCCTACAGACGCTGCTGGAACTCGGGGTGGAGAACGCGGTTCTAGCGGTGATGGCTGACCCGGAGGCCGTGAATAAGATGGTTAAGGCGGGAGTGGGCAAGGCGTTAACCCTCAATCTTGGCGGTAGAACCGATACGTTGCACGGTCCTCCCATACACGTTATGGGAACCGTTAAACTAATTTCCGACGGGAATTTTTTACCCTTGGGACCGATGTCATCGGGCCTGGAGAGTAATATGGGTCGAACGGTGGTTTTCACGTGTCAAGGCGTTGACGTAATCGTGACCGAAAAGCGTCTCCAGCCCACAGACCTTGAATTATATAGAAGCGTGGGCATAGAGCCGACGAGGAAAAAGATCATCGTCGTCAAATCAGCGGTTCACTTTAGAGCTTCCCACGAGCCCATCGCAAAGAAGATCATTGAAGTTGACACTCCAGGAATTCACAGCTCCCGATTATCTGCCTTTCAATACAAAAAGCTTCGACGACCCATTTTCCCGTTGGACGTGGAAATGCTTGGCATAGCCGAATTGAAGAAAAGTTTGACGGATTAGTCACAGCTCCTATGATTAACGCCCACGGCTCACTCAAATATTCAGCTGTATCAACTCTCCTTTGCGGTGGAGTGTTTATGAACGCGTCACTTGTGACTTGATGGGAGAATGGGATTGGCTTCGCTGGGGAAGAATCGGACATCGGCGTGTAGACCCTTAAGACGTGTGGGCTTCACCCATGAAGGCTTAAGGCTTGCGAAAAGAAGGTTTTTAATAGGGTCAGTTCAACCATAAGACACGGTTCGACGCGTCATTTGAAGGTTGAAGGAATGACCTCTGTTCGACAGGAAGTGGGTTTGTGGGCGGAAAAGTATCGTCCAAGAACCCTCGATGACATCATAAATCAAAAGGAGATTGTTAACCGAATCAAGGGCTTTGTGAGAGCTCAGGCCATGCCCCACTGCCTCTTCGCGGGACCTGCGGGCACAGGCAAAACGACCACGGCACTCTGTCTGGCCCATGACATGTTTGGCACACGCTTCGCTGACTCCTTCTTCGAGTTAAACGCGAGTGACGAGCGGGGAATCAACGTCGTCCGGGAGCGGGTGAAGACTTTTGCGAGGACGCGGAGCCTCGGCGAGACTCCCTTTAAGATCCTGGTGTTGGACGAAGCTGACAACATGACCTCAGACGCGCAGCAAGCCTTGAGGCGGACCATGGAGCGGTATACAGAGACCTGCCGGTTCATACTGGTCTGTAACTACTCCCGACGGATCATTGAGCCCATACAGTCCCGCTGCGCCCCCTTCCGGTTTTCTCCTCTAAGCGACGATGACATTCATGAACGGCTCTTCCACGTCGCTCAAATGGAGGGCGTAGCCTTAGCTGAGGACGGCGCATACGCCATCTTGGAGACGTGTCGAGGCGACCTCCGAAAGGCCTATAACACGTTGCAGGCCGCGGCTTCGTTTGGAGGTGGGGTAGACGAGGACACGATCTACACAGTTGTCGGCCGCGTGCACCCCAAGGAGGTGCAGGACATGCTTACCCTCGCCTTCAAAGGCGACTTTGTAGCGGCGAGAGACCGACTGCGACAGGTCCTCATCGAGTACGGGCTCTCCGCCTCCGACATCATCCAGTACGTGCACACCGAGCTTTTCCGCTTCAAGCTACCTGAGCGTTGGAAAGCCCTTCTCGCAGACGCCATCGGCGAGGTGGACTTCAGGATCTCCCAAGGCGCCAACGATGAGGTTCAATTCAGCGCTTTGCTGGCCAAGTTTGCATTGGCGGGAGAAGACATACGCCGCAAATAACTTCTATCGTGTTTACTGACTTACTCGCAATCATTAATACTTCCTTGACAGTTATGTTAAATTTGTATTGAAAAACATCTGAACGTGATTCCTTTATGAACGCAGGTAAAGCAACACATCATTTTATTGCTAAAGATGGAAGAGAAGTCATTTTTAGGCCACCTCGATGGGAGGATTTAGACGATTTATTAGGCTTCATTAATTCTCTGGTTGAGGAAGGAGCCGAGATCCTTAGGAACCAAAAGGTCACGAGGGACGAAGAGGCGGATTGGTTGGGACGTAAATTAGCAGACATGGCGAAAGGTAACCTCTTTTGGTTGGTAGCCGAAGTTGACGGCACAGTAATAGCTAGCTCTGAATTGAAGACTGGGACGGGGTATTCAAGTCACGTAGGGGAGATCGGTGTCGGTGTTAAGAGGGAATATCGAGATGTTGGTGTTGGCACCGAACTACTGAACGCATTACTTTCTCATGCGAAGACGATTGGTCTCGAACTCCTAACGCTCACCGTATCTTCATCAAACAAGAGAGCCATCCACGTATATGAGCGAATAGGTTTCGAAGAGACGGGACGCATCCCCCATAACTTATTCAAGAATGGAACATATCGGGATAGCATCATCATGACTAAAATATTGTGAAGTTCACTGAGGATTTCGTTGAAAACGAACGACTTTCCACCCCTCTGCAACGATTTTGGATAACCCTAATGATGGAGCATACTCTACATAATCGACTCTGTATAGAGTAAACAGGGGACTCCGCATGAGCCTGGGGTTGTGAGGTGTATGTATTATGGCCTTGGCAGTCTCTTTTGAATGGGTTTAGCGAGGATCTCCTGTACATCAAGATCGAAGAGACTGGTAGTGTTCGCTGATTTGATGACTATAGCGGTATCAGCACCCCGACCTTGACCCGCCACCGCTATCACGTTCTCACCAATCGGGATGACTCCCGCATCGGCTGCCATGAGCGTGATCTCGAAGCAGACCTTCATACCTGCACAGAAGAGGCGAAGCAAGTTAGCAATGAGGTCGCCTGTCGACGGCACGTATGCAGGCCAATAGGGCGCAGGCCGTTGATCTCTAGGCGGGGATCGTCGTAGACTGCTCCCCACACCTCCAAAGGCGTGGGTGCAGGTGACGATCTTCACACCGAGCGCTTTCATTCTCTCCTCATGTTCCTCAAGTAATTCGGGACCCCGTGGACCGATTTGATGGGTCACGGCAACGACGTTTATTCCAGAGTCCTTAAAGACTTCCCCAGCCTTGACTCCAGTTCCACCCCGAGTTGAGGCCACGACGACGTGTTTTATACCTTTTTCCCGTGCTTTCTCCTTGACAAGCGCTAAAAGGATGTCCGAGTTTTCGGCTTTGATTTCCTCGAAGTAGAGGATTGTACTTTCCAACGTTTAACCTCCAACTGATTCTCGATGGGATATTACTAGATGATCTTGATTATAAATGAATTGTTGGTACCAATATGTTTGGCAGTTCTCGACCCAGTTTTATAAATGTGAATAAAATTCGATCGGACCTGTATGCGTAGGCGACGCAGGCAAGAATTCATGAAGGCTCGTATCCACAGCTCTTTAGATTTCCTCGTTCGAGCTAGCTTGTCTACCAGATTTATCTTGGGACGATGAGACAGCTAGCTACATTTAAGTCTCAAATTCAAACCTGCAATACTTCATAAACTATGCCTTACGCAGAATGGGTGTAGGGGAAGCCTGGGATGAGCAGGATTAAGATCACACTCCGTTGGAGGGTGAAGTGAATCTGCATCATCGTGACGATGGTGACGGTGCATCGTTAAGCGATTTAATTACTTCTTGAAAGTCGGTTATTTCGCGATGGGGTATGTTCTCCCTTTTGCACAGTTCTGCTAACTTCGAATCCTTAATTACAAACAAAAAATCGGCACGTCCAACTGCGTTAAAATCGGATAATCCATCTCCCACATAGATGGTTCTGAATCCCTGTTCGTTATATTGTTTAACTAAGTCTTCTTTGAAATCGAGAGACGTACAATCGACGAGTTTGGGGAACGACAGTTCGATTCCATCCCCTGTGATTCTGGATGTCGCTGAATAAACATGCACTCGCTTTTCCAGATCTTTGATCCTCAGAAAATGCTTTATGACAAAGTCTAAACCCCCACTAACGACAACAAAACATATTCCTTTGGCATCACAAAGGTCCACTAGCTCCGTAAAATGTGGCCTGAACGACGTGACTTTCTCTAACGTCTTTAATGCCGTTTCCTCAGAAATGTTTAACATGTAAAGCTGTTTTCGCGTGCATTCTTCAAGAGTGATCTCTCCTCTCTCTAGAAAGGTGTTGAATGTTCTCCAATCTTCTTTAACAAACGTGTCTAAAAGAAATTCACAGGTATCCGTTGTCACTATGGTTCCATCAAAATCACACAAGAGAACCTGCTTCAACCGCCCTTACTCCTCTTCATACGTTGAGATTGCTCGTGTCTGAACACAAGAGTATCCATAATAAACATTTACTCCAAGTGCCTCGAACCGTATTAAACGGGATTAATTAACTTGAATTATGATAACGAATTACCATTCAGGAAAGGATTGGCTAGCTACACAAGATTGAAGATATACCGCTAGACAAGTCTCAATCAAAATCAGTCCAACTCCCAA
Organism: Candidatus Bathyarchaeota archaeon; assembly: GCA_026015035.1. Classification (GTDB taxonomy): domain Archaea; phylum Thermoproteota; class Bathyarchaeia; order RBG-16-48-13; genus DAOVBJ01. The sequence continues at coordinate 19,702 of JAOZHB010000075.1, forward strand.
AAGGGGTGACATCATACGACCTATTCAGATCAATACCCGCACTCAGACTGCGTTATCCAAAAAGATATCTATGTTCAAGCTAGCTACCATCATTTGGCATAAACAAACTCTACGAGCTAGCCGACTAACATGTAGACGTTCTAGCTAACTAGGTTAGAGGTGGCGTTGAAAAAAGCATCTGACAGGGTCCATGAGGTAGATCATAAGAAATATTCTCATGTTATCTGGTTTATATTAATAAATCTCTAGGAATATTGAGATAAATCTTATCTATTTTATTTGACTGTTTTAACTTACGCGAAAAAATAGGAGGTGAGACGATTGAGGCGACGTGGATTCAGAGGAGGTGCCATGAGACGAGGTATGCGCGGCGGGTTCAGAAGAGGCCCAATGATGCGAGGGGGATTCAGAGGAGGCTTCAGACGTCCTTACGGGCGATTCTGGGGTAGGCCCTACAGGTCGTTTATGTGGTGGCGACCATTTTGGTGGTATCCGACCTGGTGGCGACCCCTCTATTGGATGCCCTGGGCCATGATGATGGGCGGATTCATGTATCTCCTCTATGATTCGATGGCGTACAAGTTGTATGACGACGATGTGGGACATGTAGAGCGAGAAACCGGAAAACCTGTAAAAGACCTGAGTGAGGAAGAACTCGTAGCTGCTATGAAGCGACTGGGTATCCAGAAACTTGAGGTCACTCCAGACGATAGGAACATCATCTCAAAAGCAAAAAAACCTGTAAGAGACCTGAGTGAGAAGGAGATATTGGCCGCTATGAAGCGGCTGGGTATCCAGAAACTTGAGGTCACCCCAGAGGATAATGGAGCAATTTCGCATTCAACAACGAGGGAAGCTAGGTATTGCATTTACTGTGGAAACAAATTGTCCTCTGAAGCAGTATTTTGCGAACTATGTGGCAGAAAGATCGAACTGCGGTAAGGTACTCTAATCAATAACCCCCTTCTTTTTGTTGTAGTTCCAATTGGTTATGCTAGACTGAATTACTTGTTTAAGTCAGCTAGCTAGCTTCACGACGGTTCTGTAGCTAGCTAACTTCCTTCATCACGCTCGTTGTGTGTTCGGATTTGAGGGTAAAACTTATTGCGGATGGTATATTATACCTACAGTCTCGATGAAAGGCGGGGGGTAAAGGGGGGCTCCGCCTTCTTCGAGCTCTTAGACAGGGTTCAGTTATATCGACTCTCATTCTTGAGTCAGAAACACTCAGAATGATTCTTGAAATACCTCTAGATCTCCATGGACAGCGGGTAACCCTTTCCTTCTGTTAGTCCAACAACGCTAACAATAAGGCTTCCTCATGTTGATGTGGTTTGAAGACGTTTTTTCGCCATTTTCTTGAGTTATGGGTTCCCAAATGGAACAGCAATGGCGTCGGTTGTATTAAGCGAGTTTGTTTATTACCTCCTTCCCTTAAAGCAGGTTTCAGGCAGAACCCACTTAGCGTGGTGCTGTGACTGGGTTGTAACAGTATACGTGGAATGAGGGGTTCTCAGGCGATACGGGACGTTCAATTCTGATGTTGCGTGACCCGCCCTCTTCGATTTGCATTTGAAAAGACCTATATAACGGAAATCCTTAAACCTCTTTGAAACTACGGCTTATAAACCGTCCTTTGTATAGCGTATGGTATTTCAACCGTCAGGATAGGTGGGTTGATGGCTCTTCCTTGGACCGAAAAGTATCGGCCGACGAGTGTTACGGGGTTTGTGGATAATGGTAAGGCTCTTCGCCAATTGGACGAGTGGCTGACCTCGTGGACGAAGGGGACGCCGCGGAAGAAGGCGGCTTTTCTCCATGGTCCGCCAGGCGTTGGGAAGACGGTTTGCGTCGAGGTCTTAGCGAAGGCCCATGACTTTGATTTGATCTCCTTAGACGCCAGTAACTATCGGACGAAAAACGCTCTTGAACGCATCGTTGGAGCTGCTTCAAGTCAACGTCCCCTCTTCGGGGTGAAGGGGCGATTGATCGTTCTGGATGAGCTGGAGGGCATGAGTGGCTCTCAGGACCGGGGAGGTCTGAGTACTATCGCTCGCCTGACGAAGACGACGGGTTGCCCCATGGTCTTGATTGCAAACGACGTTTGGAACCCCCGATTTTCAAGCCTCAGAAGCAGCTGCTTCGTGATAAAGTTTCAACGTGTCCCTGCCCGAAGCATCATCGCCCATATACGTAAAATCTGTGTTCGAGAAGGCGTTCTGGCTGAGGAGGAAGCTTTAAGCCTAATCGCGAAGCGGGCTAAAGGCGATTTGCGGTCAGCGATGATGGACATCCAAGCCCTATCTCAGGGCAAATCGTTCTTAGCGTATGAAGACGTTCGCTGGCTCGGGGACCGGGATCGCCAGGAGGCCATCTTCACCGTTTTAGGCCGCGTCTTCAACGCGAAGACTTGTTGGGAGGCGAGGCGGGCGGTGGATGTCGCGGACGTCGATTATGAGATGTTATTTGAGTGGATCTACGAGAATGCGCCCCACCAGTTATCAAACATTGAGGATTTGAGTGCCGCCTTGGATGCTTTGTCAAGGGCCGATATTTACTTCCGCCGTGTTAGAGCCTTTCGAGCGTGGAAGCTCTTGAAGTACGCCTTCGACCAGATGACTGCCGGGGTTGCCATGGCTAGGGAGAAGTCACCGCGTAGATGGGTTTCCTTCAAGTTTCCCCAGCGGATTTCGGTGATGTCGAGGACGCGGCGGACGAGACGACTTCGAAAGGAACTCGGACTTAAATTGGGGGCCACGCTTCACATGAGCGCTGACTCCGTCGTCCGTGATGTCCTTCCCTATCTGCGGATAATGTTCTCGAATGACGACGCCGCGGCGACGAAGCTGATGGACACCTTTGACCTTGACGAAACGTTAGTCGCGTATTTACGAGAATCGGGCGGATAATCATTGACCTGCCTGTCATTCCAGCCTGACTGGGATGCCGTGGGTGGCTAGGTACTTCTTTACCTTACGGATGGTGTATGTGCCGTAGTGGAAGATGCTGGCGGCGAGGACGGCGTCAGCCTTTCCCTCCGTTATGGCTTCCAGTATGTGTTCGGGGTTTCCCGCTCCACTGCTCGCGATGAGGGGTACCATCACCCGCTCCGAGACTTCGCGGAGATAGATGTTGTCGTATCCCTGCTGCGTTCCGTCAAAGTCGAGGGAGGAGGCCACGATTTCTCCGGCTCCAAGGGCCGCTGCCATCTCAGCCCATTGGACGGCGTCGATGCCCACTGCTTCCCTCCCGCCATAGATGTACACGTCCCACCAACACTTTCCTGAGGGTGTGTCGAGGACGACCTTGCCAGGAGCCAACCGCTCGTCCTCGACGTAGACCCGTTTGACGTCGATGGATGCGACGATGCATTGGCTGCCAAACATCTCAGCTGCCTCCCGGATGAGAAAGGGCTCTTCCACCGCCGCTGTATTAACGGCGATCTTATCCGCTCCATGGTACAGGATCTCCCGAATGTCGTGGAGGGATCGAATCCCACCGCCGACCATGAAGGGAATGAACAAAACTTCCGCCGTCCTCTTGACGACGTCGAGGAGGATGTCCCTTCTCTCATGGGAAGCGGAGACATCCAAAAACACGAGTTCGTCGGCGCCCTCAGCATCGTAGTAGGCTGCGAGTTCCACGGGGTCTCCCGCGTCACGCAGGCGTTGAAAGCCCACGCCCTTGACCACGCGTCCATCCTTCACGTCCAAGCAGGGAATGACCCTCGTCGCCAACACCTTTTGATCACCATTTCTCTACCGTTTTACGACGTCAACGAAGTTCTTAAGGATTCGCAATCCTGTTTTACCCGACTTTTCGGGGTGAAACTGGGTGGCGAAGACGTTTCGTCTTGAGACGATCGATGGGAAGTCGATCCCATACCGTGTCATCGCTACCACCTCTTCTTCATTCTCCACCTGAGCGTAGTAGGAGTGGACAAAGTAGACGTAAGACCCGTTTTGGACGTCTCTGATCAGGGGGTTCCCTACGTCCACTATCGTCAGGGTGTTCCACCCGATCTGGGGAACTTTACGACCTTTCGGGAACGGTAGAATCGTGCCTGAGAAGATATCCAGTCCCTCGTATGATCCTCCCTCTGTGCTCCACGTAAACATTAGTTGAAGGCCAAGACAAATCCCTAACAAGGGCACCCCTGACTCGACGGCGTCGCAGATCCCCTGTTTGAAGGGTGCGAGGTTGGCGATGGCGTCTTTGAAGGCTCCCACGCCAGGTAAAATGATGGCGTCGGCGGTTTTCAGATCGTCCTTATTCGTGATGATCCGCGTCGGCGATCCTGCCGCGTCGATGCCCCGTTGAACACTGCACAGGTTGCCCATGCCATAGTCGACGACCACAATGTCAGGCATATCCTTTGCCATGAAGATGTGTGAGCCCGCTACTAAATGAAGTTTATGTGGTCGTTTTAGCTAATTAGCTCTTTCTCTAATCTCCCATGATGTCAACGCTCTCTCGCATTCTTTCTTCCCGTGCCTCCTATAAACTTGGACGTTGAATGCGGACTTACGTAATGATCTTTGTGTGTGAGTCCAATCGTGAGAGAGATGCGTCAACATCCTTCTCTCTCTGCTAGCAATATGGCTGGAGAAGTGATTATTGTGTTAAGTATAAAGAAAGGACGGAAGTATGTATGCTTCTTAATCTACTACAGTCCTCTCTCTCTATATTGAACGTTTATCTTGTTATAAAGATAATTTTTAAATAATTTTACATTTTATCCGATGTTTTTTAGATGATTAAATAGATTTATATACTTGGAATGACGATGTTTGCGGGTGGTGTAATGTTGATGGCGAGAGATGACCTCAAAGTCGAGGTTCTGGCTGAAGCGAAGAAGTCCAATGTCCGGTTAATCGTCCTTCAATTCGTCGACATCCTCGGGAAGATGAAGAGTGTCACCCTTCCGGTGGAGCACTTGGAAGAAGCCTTAGACGAGGGCTATCCCTTCGACGGCTCTTCCATTGAAGGCTTCGTCCGAATCTATGAAAGCGACATGGTGGCCATGCCCGATCCCGCGACCTTTAAAATCCTTCCTTGGCGGCCTCTTGAGCGTAAAGAAGCGAGACTGATCTGCGACATTCAGAGACCTGGCGGAAAACCATTTGAGAGTGGTCCCCGACAGATCCTGAAACGAGCCCTACGAGACCTTGAAAAGGAGGGGTACGTGTTCAATGTGGGCCCTGAACTGGAGTTTTTCCTCCTCCAGATGAACGGGGAGCCCCTTACGACGCCTGTACCCCACGACTTCGGAGGCTACTTCGATTATTCACCCCTCGACATGGCTGTGGACATCCGGAGAGACGCGACCTTCGCGTTGCAGCAGATGGGGTTCGATATCTTAATGAGCCACCACGAGGTGGCGCCGGGACAACACGAGATCGACTTCAAGTTTGAGGAGGCCCTAACCTCCGCGGATAAGGTGATAACCTTTAAGACGGTGATCAAGTCCGTCGCCTTAGCCCACGGGATCCACGCCACCTTCATGCCCAAACCCTTCTTCGGCCAAAACGGCTCAGGCATGCATGTTCATCAGAGCCTGTACAACGTAAAGACGGGTGGCAACGCCTTCTTCAACCCAAAAGATAGATATAATCTGTCGGAAACAGCATACCACTTCATCGGGGGACAGCTAAAGCACATCCGAGAGATCGCTGGCTTCCTCGCGCCCACAGTGAACTCCTATAAACGTTTGACCCCGGGGTACGAGGCACCGGTATACATCTGCTGGGGTAGAAAGAACCGGTCTGCGCTGATCCGCGTGCCCGAGTATTTTCCGGGTCAGGAAGATGCGACCCGAGCGGAACTGAGGTGTCCCGACCCCTCATGTAATCCCTACCTCGCCTTCACCGTCATGTTGAAGGCGGGATTGGAGGGCATTCGACAGAAGATCGAGCCTCCCGACCCCGTTGAAGAAGACGTCTACGAGTTTGACGACCGCAAACTCGCCCAGTTTTACATCAAGACGCTGCCCTCTTCGCTGGGCGAAGCCATTGAGGAGATGCGTTCCAGTAGACTTGTTCGGGACGCCATTGGCGAATTCGCCTTCGAGAAATACATCGAAGCAAAGGATAGGGAGTGGGCCACCTACCGGCTTCACGTCACCGACTGGGAACTCAAACAGTACATCCGACTATAATCTCATGACACGCGTATTGACCTCAACTGTAATCGAGGACGTAACCCCACTTACAAGGGACAGCGTAGAGCCTTTAGTTTAGGAGTGACTAATCTGGCTCTCTTATTTTTGGCGTTTTAAAGACCATCTGTAAAAGTTTTTCGGCCTTAAGCTCCTTTATAATCAGATTTCTAACCCACTCCGAGGAGGTCAAACCTTCCCTCGACGCCTGCTGCTCAATGATCTCTTTAATGTACGGCGTAACCCTCGTGGCAACTAAGGCCGTCTTCGTTTCAAAAGAGGTTTTAGGCATATTAAAAACCACGCACCATCAATATCTACCGCTCAACATATAATCCTTTAGTTCGCCAACCATTCTAACTTAAGAGGAAAATTCGTAAACGCATTTTCGCGGGAGCTACTTAACGGTCTTCTTCGATGATCCCGCAATCTCGGAACGATGCTCCTCCTAGTAGTTCCTTGCGAGTCCGTGGAAACTGCAACGAGCCTAACACTGTAGGCTTTAAGCTGACAACGACAGGAAAATAAGGTTCCCACAAACCACAGCGTGATGTCTACGTTGATAGCGTAACTGTCTCACTGTCCCATTTTGTTAACAAAAAGACGAATAATCGTGGTCAGGTGTCCTAGGTCAATATTCTGATTCCATCTTCCGTTATATCGTATTCGTGGGTTCGTTTGGAGTGATTTGTACTCCGCATTTTCAGGATGTGGAGCGTTCTCCTCAAATTTCCGTTTTCGTCGAACCGCGTCTGCATAAGAATGATTCCGTCGGCGATGAACTCTTCCACGCCGGAACCAATCGTCTGCGAGCCCCAAGGTGTGTCCGAAATCATGATGGTCGTGCAGCCCACACGCTGGAGAAATCTGTAGAGCAGGTGGATGAGAAACCGCACGTCTGTGGGTTCACTCAACGCCATGGAAAATGCGGTGAAGGAATCGATTACCAATCTCTTCGCACTTAACTCGCTGATTGTATCCAGAATCAGGTTTAAATTGCTCTGGATGCCGGGCTCTTTCGTCGTTGACAAATCTAAAATGCCAATCATTCCCTCACGCTCAAGTTTTTCGAAGTCCCAGCCAAACCGTTGCAAATTACGCAACAGCGAGTCCCTAGTCTCGGCGAAACACACGTAGAGGCCTTTTTCACCGAATTTGAGGGCGCCCTCGAACATGAATTGGGCTGCAATGGTTGTTTTTCCCGCTCCTGGGCTGCCAGCAAACAGGATGAGGCTTTCTTGGGGGAACCCGTCCTCAATGAGGGCGTCAAATCCTGAGATCCCGGTTGGCACTCTCTGAATCATAGTCATCCCTACTTCTTCAGCTCTCTTGGATTAAGAAGTTTTCGATGGCCGTCCCTTTTGGAGACATTTTCCTGCCTAAAAAAGGGGGTGGCCTATTCTTGCTAACATTTGTATAACGCTGAGCATACATTCAGTTCTTAAACGTTGTTAAAATCGTCTTTTAAGCTCGCCAGTCCAACACTGTATCACGGAAAACCACGATCAGTCACGGAGAAGCTGAGATCCCCATGGGAACAAGTGAGTTATCTCCAAAGAAGGTATCGAGGCGTAAGAAGCAGGTTAAGAGGTTGAAGAGTAAACCGGAGCGCGATGACCCTTCCACGCTGGCCAAGAGGATTCTGGAAGAAGCCAAGAAAATCGCGGAAATGGAAGTCCAGAGAACAGCGATGGAGGTTCTTTCACAAGCCACCATTATCGCGAGGTGGGAGAGGAACCCCTTTTACATATCCTAACGGCCACTTCAAACCCTGGTTCTGTACAAAGCAGTGGAAGCATACATTAGCAGTAGTCCGCGTCAACTTCCGCAACTCCTTGAGAAGATCCTTTTTCAACACGTTTCGTCCAAGCAATTATTAGCTTCAAAAACTGTCTATTTTAGAACGTAACAGAACTCTATACCTATCATTCCCTTTATTGAACGGTAAGACTTGAAGCACAACGAGAGAATCCTCGAAGGCAAGATATTTATGGCAATGCATAACCTTGAATAATCAACCAGCAGAGAGGTTAGAGGGCATTTACATGATCGATAGCCTAGATCGGCAGATCCTCGAGGTCATTGAAAAGGCCCCGTCCATAGTCCGGTCGATCACGGAGAGGGAAATTGAACGCGGCGTCCTATTTCCTTCCGTCAGCACCATGGACATCAAGCGAAACCTCTCATACGATGTCAGCATCGAAATCATTGAGGGAAGGTTGAATTCCCTCGAACGCGAGGGTTACATTTACTTCGAACAAAAGCGCTGGTGGCTGACCCATAAGGGAAGGATCGTTATCGGCCGATCCGACGAAAAGACGGTTCTTCCAACCCAGTCTTCCAGGTCCATGCGAAAAATCCTGGAGGAAACCTTCTCTCGCTTTGAGGTTTCAAACAAGGACTCCCTGACGTCACGTCGGCATCCACCCGACTTCGCTGAACTTGTTGACGAACGGAGTAAGGTGGAGGCCCTTCTTTCCGAGTTGAAACAGGGGGTCGCAGCAGGCCTCATCTCAAAGGATGAATACGCCCAAATGGCTGAACGGATAACGACGAAGTTGAAGGATCTTGACATCCAAATCGAGACGCACGTCAGAAGTAGACGGAGCAGCCTCCTCCGAGAGATCACCGATTTAGAGGAGGCCCTAGCAAAAAAGAAGGCGGAGTTGGACCGCTTGAACCGAGTTTCATCCTGACAATAGATTTATGCTTATTGGGTTTCAGTCGCAGCCTTTTTTTCGTCGTCTAGCACTCATTGAGGTACAACAGCCGTCTGGATCAAACCTGTCCCCTCTCAAACTACAAACCTGAGGATTTACAAATTCAATAAGCTGAAACGACTATCTAGTCAGTCTACCCGGAAACATCTTCGTGATGAGTAAAACTTCGCTATTACGTTTCTCTTTACCGCCGCGTAATGGTTAAGTGTCGACCTGAGTGCTATTCTTCCTCTTTCCAAAGAATGCCATGAAGAGCATACCATTGGCTGCGAGAAACGAGGCGCCTGTGAAAAAGGGCAGCGTGAGGCTGATGGTCTCGAACATGTATCCGGCCACGGTCGGTGCGATGGTTCGGACGCTCATCCGCGCGAAGTTACTTATCCCGATGGCCGTTGCGGTCTCGCGTGGCTCTACTAGACCCGCGGCGAAGGACTGCCTGATGGGCATGGTGAACATTAGCACCACTCTCATAACAACTATTAGAGCGATGGCTAACGGAAACCACGTCGTCAGAGAGAACACCACGGATAAACCCGCTACTATGAGACGAGTGGCTGCAATGGTGGATACCGCTCCAAACCGATTCACAATCATGGGAACAAGAATGTAACTAAAGACTGAGAGAAACCGGGCTCCAGCGAATACCGGTCCAAGGACTTCACCGCCCACACCGAACTGAACATAAACGTACAGAGACAATAAGGAATCTATGAAACCCCACCCAACACCACTCGTCGCACGAATAAGGGAGAAGCGAGCAATAACCCCCCACGAGCGTGATTTCACCGGACTTTGCGGTTCCGCCTCTTCTGTAGTCCTAATCGCCTTCACGTCCTTCAAAGGCAGAATAAACAGAAAGGACGCGAAGCCGCCAGCAGCGCCGATCCAGAAGAGCAGTGAGTGGGCTCCGACTACATCCAACGCCAGAGTGCTTTGGAAGTACGTGGGCAACCCCGCCATCAGAGAGCCAGCCGAAGCGGCTAACGCGTTTGTGACTGCAAGAGTGCTGAAGATTGATGAGCGGTTCTCCACATTCGTTTTACCAGCGATGTACCCCGAAACGACGGGCTGACCCGCTCCTGCCCCCTCACCCATAGCCCCAACACCCTGACCTAGCGCCAGCATCCAGAAGTCTGAGCTGACTGCAAAGATCACCATCCTCAAGGTGGCGAAGATGCCGCCAATAACTATGAAAGGTTTACGACCGAACCGGTCGGAAAGGAAGCCGAAGCTAACACTATGAAGCGCGCTTACAAAAGTACCGATGGAGAGGAGGAGACCGATCTCTACGGGGCTGAAGCCGAGGAGAGCGAAGTAGATAGCCCTCACTACCTGGAGAAAGCCCATTGCTACACGCCTCATGGACATGGAGACTAGTAACAGCTTCAGGTCCCTATCGAATACCTCGGGAAGCCTAAGCCAAGAAGGCAACATCAAACTGAGCACCCCACTACACGACCAATGGCGTACATAACGAGTTAGCAATAATGCACAAGTCAGTTGTGTAACCCATTAGCAATGACGCACAAATCAGTTGTGAATCCCATTAATATGGCTTACGGTTCAGAAGCATTTACCTTTGTATCGCCGGGTTGGTGAAAAGGGTAGCTGAATCCTTTAGGTTTGAAAGCGCATACTGCAAAGAACATTCAATTGAGCAGGAGTGACCACGGTAGCCACCTCGTTTAGCTAACTAGCGGATCTCGACCTAATTTCAAGATAGTTAAAGAGGGAATTCTAAAAGTTGAATTGGAGGTCAAAGAGCTTCAGACCTTTCGTCCATTGTTTCTTTGATAAGTCCATGAAAAGCTCTACTTGACCAATGTTTTTGAAACCCTGCTTATAAACGAATTTTATGGTCTCTAAGTTTCTTGCCACAGGTTTAACGCTCAAATAGCGTAGGTCGAGTCTTCGCACTTCAACAATAACTGTCTCAATCAGTCTTCGTCCTATACCCCTATTACGGTAAGATTGACTAACTATTAGCGGCTCTATCTCAGCTTCTTCTTCCCCGACTATCAATCCTACAAGCCCAACCACACAACAATCAACGAGAGCGACCCACAAACGATCGACTCCAACTTTTTTCAAATGATTGTTAAAGTAGTCCTCAGGATGAGAACCGCCTATATGGGGGTCTCCATAAAGTTGACGATGCCACTCAGTTAATTCTCTCCACAATATCCGACAAGGTTCCTTATCGATAGGTCGATATTTTCGAATTACAATCTTATCCGTCACTTTAAGAATCACGTCTCTTGATGTATCCCGTACTGCTAGCTACGATTAAAGCTGAATTACTGATTTTTTAACGCTATCTTATTTATACAGGTTTGTACCCCCTTATCTTAATAGTTTATACTTGTCATACTTGATTGGATAATCCATGTCAAACAATAAACCCAGAATTGGCCTTTTCATCGGCGATGCGACAGGGATTGGCCCCGAGATCACGGTAAAAGTCGTGGCTCAACGAAAAGCGTTATCCAACTGTTTTATCATAGGTGTTGGAGACCACCGCGTATTTCAGTTAGGCCAGAGGACGGCTCAATTAGCATTGGAGTACCCTGTCTACAATGACATCGATGAGGTGGACTCTTCAAAAGGAAATTTCGCCTTTTTAGATCTGAAAAGCCTCGATCCGAAGGAATTAACTCTGGGTCAGATAAGCCCTGTCTCAGGTAGGGCCGTCGGTGACTCACTGAAACTGATGGTCCAATTAGCTCTTACTAAACGAATAGATGCATTAGTTTATGCTCCCCTAAATAAGGAAGCCCTGTATCGGGGAGGATACCCGTACAAAGGAGAAATCGGCTTTTTAGCTCATCTATTGGGGGTCAAAGACGGCTTTGGAGAGATGAATGTTCTTGGCGAATTATGGACTTCCCGCGTCACCTCTCACATCAGCATCGCCGACGTTAGCAAAAATATCACCCGAAATAAAGTCTTAGACGCCATAACTCTTGCTGACTCCACGTTGAAGCGAGCCCATATAGAACATGCTAAGATCGCCGTCTCGGCGCTAAATCCACATGGTGGTGAAGGAGGCTTGTTCGGACGCGAAGAACAGGAAGCCATTGCCCCCGCTGTACAAGACGCTAAGAACCTCGGGATAAACGTAGTAGGCCCCTACTCAGCCGACACCATCTTTCTACGCATTTCGAAGGAGAAGTTAAACGCCATTGTTACCATGTATCATGATCAAGGGCAAATCGCTATGAAGCTGATGGGCTTCAACGAAGGCGTGACCGTTAACGCAGGCTTACCCGTAGTAATCACCACGCCTTCCCACGGCACTGCATTCGACATCGTTGGAAAAGGCGTAGCAAATCCAAACGCGTTAACGCAAGCCGTCGTGTTAGCCGCTAAAATGGCTTCTTGGCAATCCTAACTCGCTAACCAATTCATTTAGTTGGCCTGAATACCTAGACAGAAATCAAGGCTTCACAATTCTGCTTCAAGAACTCGGATACGCTTCCTCCAGAAAACCGTGTCTTTCGGCGCAATCGTTCTTGCGTATTGCGTTCTGGCATGATCCAACATCTTTCGTACTTCAGCTTGACTAATCATTGTAGTACGTCCTACTCACGAGTTTGTTGCTTGGGCAGTCGTAGGTTGGTGTTCTTCGGATCCACGCTCCTTCGCTCTTTCCAGATACTTCGTGAATTGAATGTAAGGGGCAAAGCCCCTTACTCCCCCCCAACACCATGTTGTGCGATTGACCAATTTAACGCTTTGGAAATCATTTTCTGAATTGGGACTCCATAAATAGCCAGAGACGTTTTCGGGGAGCCGTCTTCAGACGTGAAATTCCACACCCCCTCCTGTATCAACAGTCTTAATGGCGTTTTTCTCCTCAGCTTTCAGCCTTGCCTAATATAATTCGCGTTCTTTCATCCGCAAATTCGCTTTTTCTTAAGCGAGGCCCTTAACGTTGAATGTCCCTTAGCTAGTTACCATGCAAAGGCCTCTGTTCGCTGACTGTCCAGCTGAGTCTTTAACTGGGTTCTGGGCGTCGAGGTCTTTTGAGTATGTGGGGGAAGACTAATAGGGCTGAGGTGAATCCGAAGACCGAGGAGATGGCGATGGGCATCGTGAAGCTCTCGTACGTCGTCACCAGCCAAGCAACCACATACCCGCCAAACAAGCCACCCCACGCTTTCGCCGTGTAAGTCAATCCATAATTGGTGGTGGAGTTCTTTCGTCCGTAGTAGTCGGCGGTTATGGATGGAAAGAAGGTGAAGATGGGTCCCCAGCAGAGGCCGATGAGGCAAATGATCGTTATGAATGCGATTTCGTTTGAGCCGAGGAGTAGGAGGAGAAGGGCTGAAACGCCTTGGGAGGCGAAGAAGAGGGTCATGGTGACCTCCCTTCCCAGCTTGTCCGAGACCCAGCCGCCAAATATTCGTCCCAGGCCATTGAATATGGGAAAGGCGATTGCGGCGGTCAGCACAATGCTTTGCGACAGGTTGAAGGCTTGTCCCATGGGATTTAATTGGGACGTGACCATGAGTCCCGTGCTCGCGGTGAGGAAAAAGGCCAGATATAGGTGCCACCACGCCCGTGTCTTGATCATGTCCCTTGGATTGAACTCATTCTCCGCTTCCGCCTTGGTGGCTTGGGACAAACGCTTCGACGTTGCTTCGTGGGGAAGCCAGTTTGATGGGGGATATCGCTTGATGAAGCTGAGAAGGAAGAGGGTGACAAGCATCACCCCCCCGATGTACATGAAGGCCGCGCGAAAGTCCATGGATGTGATAATCCACGATATCGCTGGATTCAGGATGGCTGCGCCGAAGCCGTATCCGAAAGACGTGAAGCCGTTTGCTAAGCCCCTCCGCTCAGGGAACCACTTACTGGCCAAGCCAACGGACGTCGCGTAGGTCATTCCGACACCAATGGCCCCGAGACCGTACGTGAGGTAGAGGGCTTCAGGCGTTTCGGTGAAGGATGTGGCGACCCACCCCATTCCCGCCAAGACTCCGCCGAGAAGGGTGAGTTGCCTCGGCCCCCTCTTATCTGCGATATATCCTGCGACTGGCTGAGTCCAGGTCATGATCCAGACAAAGAGGGTGAAGGCGAGTTGAATCGTGTCCAGTCCCCAGCCGAATTTGACTTGCAAAGGCTTCACAAAGAGCGTCCAAGAGTACTGGTAGAGGCCGATGAGCATCATGGAGAGGGTAGCAGCTGCTAAAAGCATCCAACGAGATTTTCCTTGTTCTACTTCCGTCAAATCTCTCCCCCCTTTCACAACTCTGAAAGCTATTGACCTTCGTTTTATCCTGTTCACGTTTTTCTCTTCGTTAAACCGACAATGTACGTTTCTCCTCTAATATCAATGCTTCTGTTTGAATCCCCATATTCTAATGGAAACTAGACTGGGAAAAAGAGTTGCTGATGCCCTCCTACATCCCGAGCATAAATGTCGTCCCAAATCTTACAACCTCGACTTCGTT
>JAOZHB010000081.1 GCA_026015035.1 Candidatus Bathyarchaeota archaeon
AACGGCGTAAACATCCATGTGTTTTTTATCGGCGGATCCTAGCTCCCATGGGACACGATTATCCCCGACCTCGGTAACGGTAACGTGAGTATGAATGAAGTCGTCGCGAACCCAACTCGTCGAAAAGGTAATGTCGTCTTTCCTTAAACCCTCCCCTGTTAGACTCCAGTTCTCCTCGAGAAGCGTCTTCAAAGTGTCCGCGGGGTTATCCATAGTTCTTCACGTTCATTCGGTGGTTTCAGTATGGGATTTTAAGGACATCTCGCTACTAGCTAGCTCTTCAATTGCCTCATAACTGGTCGCTTTGGTGTATGGAACTCTCCCAAGTTCATGCAGCTTCTTATCTCCCTCTTCCCAGAGCTGTTTACTGAGCTCCTGTTTATCAGGGAACCGTTTGTAGACGAGGCTGCCGACGAGGATGGTTGCGGCCTCCTGGATCTTCGCGTAATACGTGGACTCTTCTGTCCATGACTGCCCGGTGATGCTGTCCACTTCTGCGTCAATGTAGACTATCAGCTCGCCTAGAGGCGTGTCCTCGATGTCCTTTGTGGAAAACCCGAACAGGCCTCGGATGCGGCTAATGGTCGTATACGTCGCCATTTTTTTCACTTTTAAAAATTAAAATGATTAGCTAGTTAACCTATGATAGATTACCATCACTCAAATAACCAATCAAGCTCATTAAGGAGGTTCCGCGCCTCCACTCCCTTCGGGGTTAAGACGTAATGTCTTCTTGTATATGTCCTTGGAGTCTGGCTTAGTTTCCTTAGCGGCTCAGAGTTAGATCCTGCATACTGCACACTCTTCGTATCAACACGACACTCCACAAACCCCTTCTTCTCAAGGATTGGTAGATATCTCTTCAGCCCTACCCAAGATAATCTAGTGTCATACATAATGAGCGTTGGCTTAGATACACCGCTCCCTATTGAGAGAAGGATATCTCTAATGACCTCCATTTGTCCTCTTCTCATCTGTATATCTCACCTCTCCTTTCCATCATGCTTATGCGTTGGGAGCCGTTGCTTTCACAATCATGGAATAGGTTTTCGTGTCCTTCTTGTACCCGGTTTTCGTGAGCTGAAGCAGCCAATTATACTCCTCTAAATCGTCGAAGTCCCCGTCCTGCACCGTGTACTTACAGGTGCCCGACGCAGCGACTACTAAGGTACAGCCCCCAGAGAGATGAAGCCCATCGTCATTCCACACCTTCAATGTGACGGTGTGATCCGTTAAGTCTTTCGGGGATCCTTTCTTGTTGACGGTGAAATTGATATCGTAACCGTAATTCCCTTGGTTGACTTCTGAATCGTAGTTCGTCATTCATCCACCTCAACCGTTATTGTTACATCCTCCACATCCACATCAAAAGAAGGACTCTCGACCTCGACAGTGAAAGGCAGTTGGTCCACCGTCACCTCACCAATCGTAAGAAGCTGCAGCAGCCAATCTGTTTTCTCCAACGTAATCCCCTCAAGCGTTAAAGTTATGTAACCGGTCTTGGAAACTTCGAGTTTATGCGGGCTGAAGTCTTGAAGAACGAAGGATCCCTCGTACTTGCCCCGCGAAACCGTCTGCTCCGCGATTTCACCTTGGGCGTCCGTGGACACGCTGAATATCTCGTTATCATCTTTATCGTAGAGCGTCACCGTTGCGCCATTGATGACTGTGCCGCTGCTGTCCACGACCTTCACGCTAAACGTGTACTGCCGGTAGATAGTCGCGTCCCACATACCTCCAGCGAATGTCCATCCTCCCGAACCCGGGTCTAAGTTGATAATGTAAATGTCGGCGTCGCAGCTGCCAATCCCGATCGCGTAAGTGCAGTTTCGTAGAACCGCATTACTCACCGTGTAAAGAGTGCCTCCGAAGAACTCTAAGCCACGAGTCGCGCCTAATGCCGTTATCCTGTCGATGGTTCCCTGCAGATTGTAAAACGCGGAATAGGCGTTCATCGACGTGACGTTCCACACATCCGCGTTATCAGGCGTTCCATACAGCTCCGTCTTACCGATGAATAAGCAGTTCCATATCCTTGTAGGATTCGCCTTTTGAGGGCGAACATACCGTCGATAGGTTTCGTCGTCGACGCCGAATGTGCAGCCGTAGATGTAGCATCGACCTGGTTGGTCGAATCGGATGGGCCAGCTCTGCCGCGTCGCGTCCACGTCGAGGATAGTGCACCCGTTCTTCGTTGTTTTCGAGCTTTCGTCCACGAGCTCGCCTAGTGTCAAGTGGCCGTTGTAGCCCCTGAATAGCTGAGTCGTCGTCGCGTAGGTGATGAGTTTCCCCGAATCCGTGAACCACCCGTTAGTCGAGAGGCGGATCCGAGCGGTTATGTGGTAATGCCATGCGTTCAGCCGGGTGATGACGCCCCAGCCGCCGCCTTGGTCGGCTTGATAGAGGTCGTCTAAGGTACAGGGCACTTCCTCCGTGAAGTTCGATACCCAAACCACGTTTGTAGGTTGGTCGTAGGTGATGGTACCCAATAGATTAGGCGCTCAAAGGCGCTCAATCTTCGCCTCCAATAATGGTTAAAAGACGTACAGAGCCGCTGAATCCACAACGACCACATTTAAACTCGGCATTTTTGAATGTATTTAGAAAAGCTCTAGGTGTGCCACTCTGTAAATCTATGAGCTGTAAAATCTTTTTATTGCATTTCGGGCAACGACATTCGTAATCGGTCATTACTGAATCCTCACGAATGCCTCAATAACTCGCTCGGGCATGGTGACTTGTTGCTTCTCCCACACTTCGAGGACGTCGCCTTCAACCTCGATGTCTTGGTTCATTAGCTGAATAATCTTATTTCGCACAGCCTTCAACCGATTGACCGTTTCAGGTGTAGGCGTGATATGGTATTCCATGTCGCCCACGAAGGCGATGATTCGCAGCACGTTCTCGTCGCGGTCCACGTCGAAACTTCGGCTCCAGCCGAAGAGACGTCTAACCTTTATCATCTGTTTTACCATATTTCATCCTCATCCCGCTTCTCCAGACCATGATGCTAAAGCGGGTCAGCACCTTCAATCTGGCGGAAAAAATAGGGGGTTTAGTCAGCCAGTATGACGATATATACGGTTCGTTACGCGTGGACGCCGGTTAATTCGCGGATCGCGTCACCCAGAACGATCTTGGGTTCCAGCCACTGCCTTATGATGAAGGCATCGTAGCCGGCTTTCTCGTTTCTGTACCTGGCGCTTTCGGTGGGTCCATCGCCTAAGACAGTCGCGTTGGCCCTGCTGCTACCGAGGAAGGCGCTCGTGTTGGGCGTGCAGCCATAGTCCGTGTAGCACCTCACGGTCGGGAAGCCCGGCAGGGTAAAGTCCCCCCCTGTCGGCCCGACCCTAGCTATACCGGCGTGAACGAGATCCTTGACGTAGCTGTTCGTGATGAAGTCACCCCAGACGAGCGGGTGCATGGCCATGAAGTCCACATAGTACCCCGCTGACTCCAACGTCGTCATAACACCGATTATGTCAACGAAGGGGTCGTTATCGCTAGTCGGCGGGCTGGTCCTCACTCCCCAGTCGCTACCAGCGACCTCGGTGGCCGTGGCTAGCAGCTCCCCGATCTGTTTGTTCTCCATTCGGGGCAGCTCCTTGCTAGCGTCCTCCGTATTGAGGGCGAGCACGTTGTGGCTCGGCTTCATCCGTGCCTCGTCGCTGACGACGACGTGGACCACGTTCTTCCAGAGGTCGAAAGCCACACGCGAGTAGTCTTCAGCCGAGATTTCAGCCTCAACCATCGGCGGTACCTTCTCCTGCCCCGTGAGTTTCGTGGCTACGTCGAAGTTCGCGACGAGCTTCACCATAGGTATGATGCGGCACACATTCCGCAACGTGTATCGCGGCCTGGCGAGTCCGAGAACCTCTTCCATGACAACTTGGGCCTCGATCGCTGAGATGTCTTCGGGCATAATGGCTTGGGCCTCAAAGACGCCGGGAGCGCTTGCCTTGTAGACTTTTCCGTTTCGGGGATCTCTCCAGACGCGTGAGCCTGTCTGGACTAGCGTTATTTGTTCAGACATTTTATCCAATCACCCCGAGAAACATCTTCTGCGTTGTATCCGCGTCTTGACTAACCGCCATGGAAGTCCCCACGACACCAAGGTTCGAGTCTAATGCCGTCTGCACGTCAGCCTCAACGTACGTGGCTGGCGCATCACCCTTGACGAACTTCGTGACTTCTCCCGCCGTAGCGGAAATCATCAACTTATCGCCTTTCCGAGCAGCCCCTGAGCCGCTGACCTTCTGAGCTTCCACGTAGCCGATGACCACGCATTTGATGTCGTGATCCGTTTCCTCGCTGTAGTCATGCGCCTCCAGGGCCATAACCACTTTTCCCGTCGCTGCCAAAGCCGCCGTAGCAGCCAAGATCCCGCTTCCGTCATCGACGCACAACTCACCCTTCTCAACGTCCTCGTTCGCCTTCACCGTGAAAGTCTCAATGACGAGATTGGCTTCCTTCAAAATATCTCCTGCTGTCATCTCAGACTCCTCCTATTATGCTTCCGTCCTTCTCTCGCCGATAGCCGAACAACCTCTCCCTCACGGACTCAACCGCGTCCATCTGCTGCTCGGCGGTGTACCTCGCCTTAGGCCCCGAAGGCTTCGACATTCGGACGATGAAGGCCTTGGTGTCTGCGGTGAGTAGATTCAAGGTGTCATCCCCGAGCTCGCTGAGCCTGTCAACCTCCTCCCCCCTCTTGTCAACCTCTACGAGGCCAGCTTTTAGGCGAAGACCCACAAGCTCAGCGACCCGCTCCAAGTGCCTCTCACCTATGACTCTATCCAAGTCCGCTTTCAACTCCGTGTTAGCTGACTCCAGCGCCGCTATCTTCGTCTGCGCCTTTGCAAGTTCCGTTCTAAGCTCCGCTGCAATGTCTTCACTCAATTTCTTGCGTTCTCCTTTCTTTTTTTTCTTTTTTTTCTCTTTTTTATTTCTCACCTGATCCAATTCGGATGTGAGGGCAGTTGAGAAAGTCCTCAAGCCGCCGTCCTCCATCTGAGCGTTTAAAACTCTCGCATTTGGATACGCGGGATTTGGCACGAAGGCCACGTGCTCAAAACCAAAATCATAAAGGACGTCCACCCCGTCCTCGTTGGTCACCCAAAAGCCCTTCACTTGAGGACTAACATACGTCCACTCACCATCTTGGATCTTGCCCCAAGCCTCCTCATCCGTAATCTCCGCTCCTCCGATGGCGTATCCGTCTGGCTTGGAAACGTCGATGAATCTTCCGACTTCTATGGTCCCACTGTGATCCGGATAGGCCAGCAGGGGCTTCCCGATGAGGCTTCCCAAAGCGTTTTTGAGGGCTTCATCGGTGACCTGCCATCCCGCCTTATTAGCCGTGGTGTCGATAACATAAATCTCAGCATAATGCCTTTCATCGTCTAAAAGAGGCTTGACTTGGGCGAGATACGTGAAGGAGATCTCCGAGCCCCTTCGGACCCAACGGTTGTCCTCTTTCTTCCACCACGTCTTCACCGCCGTCCATGCGGTGGCGAAAGCCATCTCCTCATCCCCGTCATATTTCTCAAGGGCGGAGTTCACGACCTCCAAGAATAGGCGTTGGGCTTCAACGGGGAGAACTTTAACGGATTCAGGAAGCTCCTCTATGCTCTTGTAAGGCATTCACTTTCCCTCCTCCAGCTCTTCAGGATCCCAATGCATCAGTTCCCAAACCTTCTTCAGCTTCCCAGCAAGTGGTCCCATGCCGTGGGGACCCCAGAGCTTCGAAATGGCTTCAGCTAGGTCATAGAGATCATGGAAGGCCACGATGTTCCAGACGTGTTTCACGCGAACAGGAAGTGGATCGTCCTCGCCCAGTTCGAGAACGTTACGGGTGATGGGATCGTACCACTGTCGCTCAATCTGCCGCTTAAAGTAGCGTTGAATATCGGTAATAGGCCCCTCGATGAAGGCCTTATACTCAATCTGAGCCGTGGCACGGTTCACCTGCTTCTCCCGGCTGAGGAGAAAGCGAGGTACATTGAAGTTGCCGATGATGTCAGTGTCACAGTATTCAAGGGCCGTTACGAGACCAGCGAAATTGACATTAGCATCTACAACAGTCACCTTGATTTTTTGATTCGTGGCTATAGATTTTCCCGGTTTGATCTGGGCGACATGAGAGTCGATGGCCTTCTGGGCCTCCGACTCTGAGAGGCCCGTCGTATCAACTTCGTGGATGGACAGCGGCGCCCAGAGCGTGTGAGCTACTTCAGGTAAATCCTCTGTGATAATTTTGCGGCGGGTTTGCGCAGAGCCAGCGATGGGTTCAACATCGCTGAGACCCTCCAAGTCACCTTCGATGCTGAGGTTAGGGAAATAGAGAATCTCACCGGGGTTATAGAAGCTCTTTTGACCCTTGTACGTGAAGCCGCTATGCTCCCAATTTTCCTCGATATCGGGTTTCAATTTTTCGCTAAGAAGGGGGATAAGCCTCTGCGGCCAACCTTCCTCAAATTTTGGTTGGATTTCGAATCCTACCTTACCGTATATCTTGGCTTTGATGACGGCGATGAAGAGGATCCAGTCGAGGTTGACAGCCTTGTTCAGCTGGTCAACCCGATCCTTAACGTGAGTGTATTTTTCTAAAGTCTTCTGCTTCTCTTCTTCGGATAGCGCCACCTGATCTATGAGCTCTAAAACGGTTTCATGGCCTTTACAGGTGGAGAAGAAGGCGAGGAGATTGACGCAGTTACGGGTCAGACTGTCCTGCCGATACTCCCGATACCACTTGTTCATACCTTCGTAGTATTCCGAAGTTGTAGGCGTGCTACCGGGCAGATAGTTACTCTTTGGACCCGCGTCCAGGCCTATGAAAATCCTTTTGAGAAGACGAAGGGCCATCTATGGTCCCCTCCGAGATGTGCTGAGAATCTTGATGCCAGGCTTCTTCCTGAGCTGCTCCCATGGATCTTTAGGTGGCTTCTCCTCTGGAAAGCTCTTTGAAACAGGTTTTTCACTCAAAACACTTCATCTCAATTAGAATGAACGTGAAACTGGAATGCTTGACGGAGGAGCTCCAGCTGCAGCGAGGACCGCCAAGGCAATCGCCCAGAATCGGTCGTCATGGCTTCCCTCGAGATGGCTGAAGGTGTATAGCTCGCTTCCCCTACTCTGCTCCCACTGCACCACATTCAGCTCGGACTGCACATCATTGTCGTAGGGCAACTCAAACTGCCGTCGTCGCTCCTCGACGACTAAATCCACATCACTTATCCGTGGAGCCATCATCTTCTCTTTCAACAGCGTCGCCATGCCGTGCTTCACTCGCCTTGTGAAGGTAACGCCCTTGACGCCAGGGAACCCAGCTCGGTCAATCTCCTCGTCAATGCCCTTCGTCCCCGTCATGTCGTAGCATATGGCGTGGAAATACCGCCACCGATCGCAGAGGGATTTAATGTAAGCCATCTGTGAGACGTAGGGGGTTCCCAAGGGAAACTGTTTACAGTGCACGAGGCGGTCAACGTCCTTCTCCTTATTCACGACGGCGAAAACCCCGAAGTCCCGTTCACGTCCAAGATCCCAACCCCCGTACAACCGGCCTTCCACTAACTGCTCGAAGGGCGCGAACTCCAGACCTTCATTCTGACATTTGATGATGAGGCTGGATGGGAGAAACGCGGTTTCATCGCTGACGAAGACACACTCCATCTCCCGCTTCCATCGCCACGGATCACCCTCATACTGCTCCCGCATGACCTCGACTTGTTGCGGGTCTAGGGGACCGTGCGGCTGCAACATGTCTCGCCACGTCTTGAGGTACCGGGATTCTCCCGGCGTTTCCGCGTCAGGGGACACGCCGTGCCACCGGTTTCCGCTGAAGACGTGAAAGGCCTTGTCGAAGCACATCTGATGATAAATACTGTCCTTATTCCACGGCGTGCTGGCAACGTTGACGTACACCGTTTTCGTCAACGTCATCGGGAGTAAGGCACTGAGCCACAGATCCTTGTCCTTTCGGACAAAGTTGAACTCGTCGATGTTAATCTTGCTGGGGCCATGGCCCCGGATTGTAAAGGGCTCCGGCACTTCCGCTCGAATCACCGATTTATTCCGGAACCGGATGATTGTTTGTAACGCATCATAGATTAACGCTTCATACACGTCTCCATCCAGTCGCTCCAATTGGCCATGCAGCCCCGCGTCCAAGTCTTGGAAATAGACCTCCTTGATCTGCGTGAACTTGGGCATGGTGCAGAGGATGACGGAGCGTGGATGCAACGCCGCAAAGTGAAGGTCGCTACCCGTCATCACCAGGGTCTTACCCGCTCGGCGACACCACCGCAACACCTTGAGAGGGGATGTATCTCGGAGGAACTCGGCTTGATGCGGGTAGGGTTCGAGGTGGAGGAAGTCTTGGAAGAACGCCACGGGATCCTCAGGGATGGCAATCGGCGTCTGTCGTCGTTTCTGTGATTCGTGAAGTCGCTTCCGCTTCGCTCGCAGCCGTTTCAGTTTGTAACTCAAAAAAGATGAACCTCAGAACTGCTGATGGTGGTTCAGACCAGGGGATCCAATGCCCTACATTCCGTGGAAAGATGTGGGTTATCAGTCGTATTGCCTACGATGTTTTGTTCATAGTTTCTTCGACGGCTTCGATTTCTTCTTCCAAGGCCTCGATGTCCACGTCGCGTACAATGGTGTAGCTGGTTTGAATGAGGTTAGTCAGGAGCTGCATGGCCCGAAGGCGCTGCGTAGTCTTGGTCCGTCGGTTGTTGATGATATGTTGCAACTTGTTAATCATCATATTCAACAGTTCCACGTATTGAACCCTCTGATCCTCGGGTTCAATCTGGAATTTCAAGTGGATTTTTATGGGGATTATACGTACATTATCCCGGCCCTTAGCCTGACCAATGGGCCGCGTTTTCGGCGTTTTTGATGCAATCCGTCGCAATTTCGCTCTCTTCCCAGAAAAAATTTTTTTCAAAGACCCCCCTCCCACACGAGACAAGTTGAGACAGAGACCCGTCCACCGGTTTTCGCAGTTATGGTATAACTCGCTGTAGAAAGTAATGCTCAGGATAAAGCTGGGGGTGCATTCCACGTTGAAGTTGCTTCCATCCATCATTCGTCGTCCTGAAGGCTGGGAGATTGATGGCCCCGTGAGTCATAGAG
>JAOZHB010000121.1 GCA_026015035.1 Candidatus Bathyarchaeota archaeon
AAAAAAGGGTCCTCAGGAAGCTGAATTTAGTTGTTTTGCAACAGGTAATGGCTTTGTGATTTGGGGTGGAACTATAGGAAGTCCTGATGCGGTATATGCTGAGACTTCTTTAAGTGGCTTTGTTAGCTTTAGTGGTAAGGCTTTAGTGGAAGAAGTACCTGACCTCAAGGGATGGTATAGTGCCAGTGAGCTAGACTCAATCCAAAGTAGTGGCGTTCTAGAAGTAGAATGGAACCATGAGGGTGTCGTTTACTCACTTACGATGAGTTTTTACTCAACAGAAGAGACTAGCGGTCTCTTCAACTCTAATATTGATAGCTTCACGGTACCTGTTTTCTTTGTTCCAGAGCCTCCACCTAGAGAACAGTTTATGTCCTATGTGGGAGTCCTTACTAAGCAAATAGGTGGTGTCTCTACAAGTCAAGATATTCTCGGTTGGACAGCTCTTACGGTATACAAACATAGAAACGTATACCGGCTCGTAGTCATCTTTGAACTAGTTACAGAATGTAATGACTTTGTCACAATTGCTTGGTTAAACAAAGATTTTTATTACTTCTCTGGGGCAAGTGCCTTTTCTACTGATGTTGACCTGAAAAAAGAATAATGATAAGTGAAAATAGCGCGCTAAAGAGATAATGTACAATTTAAATTAACTAAAAGTAACAGGAGGTGACGAATGATATGAATAGAAGAACAATATTACTTGCATCTATTTTCTTATTCTCGGTACTGGGTTTAACTATTTCTCAGGCGCAAGCAGTTGCTCCACAAAGGAGTATAGCAATCGGGAAAGTTAATCTCGCTTGGGTAACTGATACTCCCCCATCAGTTTTGAAGCCTGCAAATGGCAAAATATCTCTTTCAACAATGACTTTTGATGGGTCTGACAGAGTCAGTGCGAATATATACTTCTATATTCCTGAAGATAATCTTAGAGTTACGATAAAATTGGTTTCTGTAATTTCTCTTGACATATCGGCTGGGACGGTTATTGAGGGATACTGGGACGTTCGTGTAAACGGCCAACTAGTTCTAGACGACGCTTGGGGTGAATGTTGCGCAGATTCCAGCGTTTGTGGACTAGATGTCGGAGGTTTCGGTTCTAATGCTCTGGTAAAAATCAAAGGCTCAATCACATTGTACAAATAAAGGTAACGGGATAAAATTACTCATCTAGGCATTCTTAGTTTCCATGTTTCTTGTTCATTCCTAAGCGCGCGCTACAAGTCATCACGCTTTAACCTTTGAAAGAGCCCTGTAGCTTGTTGTCGTTGCTTCACTATGTTGTAGAGGTATTCGGTGTGGTCATATAGTTTAGCGCGCCCTCTTGAGACACGCACGGACTCGGTAATGATTCTCCATTTATCCCACCACCAGATGACCCGACTCCCTAACAAGTCTTCGACCAGACCGACATCGACTAATCCTCGCTAACTAGCTGGACAATATCGAGTTAATCACCCCTATTATCACGCTGATCCCTGCAATCACCACAGTTGCGGTTTGAACATCAACCATTTTAGAATACACCTCAACAGACAATAGTAAATTCCATAATATAAGTGAAATAGACGTACGTTGCCCTGTTCAAAGGAGGCGATTCAATGGTAAAGTTAGCTAGTTATGAGTGGAAAATAAAAGAAGAAGAGAGAGCGCGCGTTATTCTTTAGCTAGCTAGCTCCTCCACATCCCCAACCATTAAGACACGCCGCATAAACTCACCCACTACATCGCTAGGCCTCAATCCCACGCTGCTACACAGCCCACTAAATTGATCGACTAAAAGCCCGAGGTAACCTCCAGCCAAGCTGTTTCCTGCCCATTGGTACCAAATCCGTTACCAAATTGGTAACACCCTCAAACCACTAAGAAATTTAGAGACAGTCCGGAGCGCGCTCGCGGTGGAACAAAAACATGTCCCACGAGTGCCACTCGCCCTGACAGGGTTAGGGTGGACGGGAATGTCTCATCTGGTCTTCGACGTACTCAATGTTCCTTCTACGGAGTTGATAGAGCGTTATATTGTACCGGTCAAGCGTGGTTCCATGTATGGGGACAAATCCTTTTATGCGTGTTCAGCGCTAGCATGCAATTGAATTCGTG
Organism: Candidatus Bathyarchaeota archaeon; assembly: GCA_026015035.1. Lineage (GTDB taxonomy): Archaea > Thermoproteota > Bathyarchaeia > RBG-16-48-13 > DAOVBJ01. The sequence goes on from JAOZHB010000121.1 coordinate 2,107, forward strand.
GCGTGATGAATATGGTTTACCGGGTTTCCATTGATAGACTGGCGTGTATTGCGTGTCGAGTTGCACCGGACCTGTGTCCGAACGTCTTTGTGTTGGGGGAGGATAATGGAAAGAACCGGTTAGTCGAAGCTTACAGCAGCAAGACGTCAAACGACGTCTCCACCGGCGTCATTCCCGAGGAACTGTATGCTTGCGCTCGAAAGGCTGCTGCTGCGTGCCCCGTTCAAGCGATAACCGTTGACGCGACGTAACTCATTTTCATTTTTCGACGTCGACGATCAGGTTTCTGAAGAGCTTTTTGAAGGCCTCGTTATCGATTATTGGGGTGCCTTGGGGGGTTGCGATTCGCTGTTTTGTGGGCGGCATCGACGGGTAGCTGGGATTCCGTTCTGCCACGCGGTCTTCGAGGGTTGAGGTGTAGGGGTTCTGGTAGAACACCGATAACGGTATCCTGTCATCACCTTCCCTCGACTTTAACCAGGCCCGCGTCAGCTTTCTCTCCGCCTCCTCTTCGGACGGGGAACGGACGACAGGGTCCCAGTCGTCCTGGTCCTCCAGTTTATACAGCCGTTTCTCGTAGTACTCGGTCGTGTGGACGTCGTTGTATGTGACGCATACCTGTAACACATCGATGAACGCGGCGCCCTTATGCTGGATCCCCTTCTTAATCAGCTCCTTCAGGTGCTCGGAGTCAAAGCAGTAGCCTCGGGCGACGAAGGTGAAGCCTGATGTCAACGCTAGAGCGATGGGGTTGACCGCATCGTGGATGTTTGGCTTCAGCAGCCCCTTGGTCTTCACGCTCCTCGGCAGGGTCGGAGATGCCTGACCCTTCGTTAACCCATAGACCTTATTGTCATGTAACAAGACTAAAACATCCAAGTTCCGTCTTCCCAGAGCCACGAGGTGTCCGGCACCGATGCCCATGAGGTCGCCGTCGCCGCCGTGAACGGTTACGGTGAGCTCGGGATTCGCCAGCTTGATCCCCGTGGCGAAGGGCAGCGCCCTGCCGTGGAGAGTGTAGACGCCGTTCACTTGTACGTATTTAGGCATCCTCCCCGAGCACCCTATTCCCGAGACTAAAACCGTCTGGGTAGGATCTAAGTCCAGCTCCGAGAAGGCCTTATACACCGATGCCAGGATGCCAAAGTTCCCGCAGCCCGGGCACCAGTCGATCCAGTAACCC
>JAOZHB010000139.1 GCA_026015035.1 Candidatus Bathyarchaeota archaeon
CGTTCTCAGTCGTTACACAGAACCCCTTTGGTAGGATTTCCATCGTCGCTCTGATTTCTGAGTCAGGCCTTTTAATGCGCGTGCGCGTGCGTCCTAGATAGCTAGCTTCGAGCTGAGCCCGAGTTACATGTTTCGCCTTCGTCACGTAGATTTTGCACCCCTGTATCTGCACTGTATCCTCCCACTGCACGGGTCGAAGTTGATCTTTGGGGAGGCGCTCGATCTGATTTAATACATCGATCTCCTGCTGACTCGCCAGTAGACTAGCACCTGTATTCTTCATTATTTCCCACACATCCTCGTCGTGGTCGAAATGTGCATGGGTAAGCAGTATAGCGTCTGCTCTTTTGATATCGCTCACAGAGATAGGCGCATGAAACGCATGACTTGTTAGCCAAGGGTCCACATATAAGACGGTTCCTTGCTCAGTAATTATTTCATAGCCCGCACAACCTAACCATCGAAGTTTCATTCCTTCAATATCACCCTGTTTAAAAGAACTAATATTGACTCACGACTAATAAGTTCACCCTCAATAATTCTTCCGAACCTTCTCTTCGAAGACGTAATTGGCATTTTTCTTTGTCATGCCACACTTTTCACAGTTGATTTAGCGCGCGCGCGAAGGAAGGTCTAGTACGCCGCCTTAGAAAACGTTTGAGCCTACAGTCCAACGACATTTAAATGCGTATCGGAGAAGACACGGCTTAACCTCCATCTTAAGGAATTATACCAAACACTGTCAGGGTTTCAAGAGCGAGCTAGCTTTCCGAACACTTCGCTGCCCTGATTAACCTTTGACTTGCGAGTAACGATCGTCTGGCCTTACCGTTCCTTCGGTTCTGAGGAGACGAGGGTTTATTTGAATTTGTCGGAATAGGGGTCCCATCCCGATGTACGGAGATCTTCGTGAAACCCGTTTAATTGGTCCATGTCCTCCCTCGTAATAGTGAAGTCAAACACTTGGGCGTTCTCGATGATTCGTTCTTTATGCACGGATTTTGGTATCACGATCGCTTCCTGCTGTAGGCTCCAGCGAATCAGTATCTGGGCGGGTGATCGACCATACTTGGCTGCGATTGTTACCAGTTTAGGATCCTTTAGTTTGACTGTGCTCGTCAAGGGACTCCACGCCTCGATTTTGATGCCTTTTCCTTCGCAGTACTCTTGGAGCTCTTTTTGATAGAGGTAGGGTGTGAATTCAATTTGATTGACCGCGGGAATGACCTCCGTTTCCGCCAACAGCTCCTCGATGTGCTGAATTGTAAAATTGCTCACCCCGATGGCGCGTGCCTTGCCCGCCGCCAGAATTGTTTCCATTGCTTTCCACGTTTCAACCCGGCGTCCAGACATGGGCCAATGGACGAGGTAGAGATCCACGAAGTCCACGCCTAAATTTTTGAGGCTTTGATCGATGGCTGCAAGGGTGTTATCGTAGCCGTGGTCGTCGTTCCACAGCTTGGTGGTGATAAAGACCTCGTCGCGGGGCAGACCGCTTCGTTTGACGCCGATTCCCACCTCGCGTTCGTTTCTATACGCTTTCGCCGTGTCGATGTGTCGATATCCCGTTTCCAGTGCCCATATAATCGCGTTTTGAACTGACTCGCCATGAGCATGGAGGGTACCGAGGCCCAGGACGGGGATTTCAACCCCGTTATTCAATACAATTTTCGATTCTATATTGAGCTTCATTTACTTAACCTCCTCAATTCAAACCATAAAAACGTTTAGGACGGTGAGGATGCAACGCTTCAAGGTTACGTGTGAACAGCCTTCCCCTCAGAACATAATGTTTCTTGAAGTCGATATAGTGGGATACATGCGGTTCTCCTTCTTCTCTCACTCGATGGACGAACTGATGATAACGTGGGGTTGTCGCTGAGAATCTGTGAGAACACAGTAAACCTGTAGAGGACGGAAGAACAAGCTAGCTAGAAGTTGTGAAGTTATATACTTCTATAAGGAAATGGCTTAAAGGATAAATTCCAAGGTTCAATAGTGTAAATTTCAGAAACTACTTGCTGACGAGCTTCATCGTAGACAGGGCAGTCGACCGTACATGAGGCCGGTACTATACACGCCGGTGGGCGACCCGCTCTCATTTTTTTTCATGTGGGGAGGGGGGGTACTTGAAAAAAATTTTTCTGGGAAGGAGGGTAAATCGCGGCGTTTTTCGTCTACGGAGCCAGGAAAACGGCCTATATTCCAGGAAATGACATGGTTATACTACGCATTATCCCCTGTTAAATCCGTTTGAAATGCACGAGCGTCAGAGGATAGGTGGATTCAATACGTCGACCTGGTGAACGCTGTGATGAGACGGGTTGACGCAGGCGTCACTAGCTTAGTGACCGCGACCTTTTCAGCTAGCCAGATTATATTGCGCGCCCAGCTACAACCTGTTCGGAGGGCAATGTCGAGATGAAATATACTTGCGTGCTAGCCATCAGGTTGTAGGTGATAAAGTTAAATAGATTACTAGGGGCTTCTTCAATGATGGTGGAAATGGTTTCGACAGAACTCGTGTTGGGCGCTCATGTGCCCCCGGAAGGCTTTAATTTTGCAGAGATGAAGGAGATCTGTCTCACGGCTGAGCGAGTAGGATTCGACCTGTTTACAACGACGGATCACTTGATGAGGATGGCCCAACCGGATACGATAAGAGGACGCCATCCCCTTGAATGCTGGTCAACCCTAGCTGGTCTCGCTGCTGCCACGAGTACAATACGACTGGCGCCACTGGTTTCCTGTTACGGGTACAGACGACCAACCGTGCTAGCGAAGATGGCGACAACGGTTGACATCATCTCCAATGGACGGTTGATTTTTGGGATTGGAGCCGGGTGGCATCAGAAGGAGTTTGAAGGCTTCATGGGCCGTTTTTCCCCCTGTACGTGAACGGATGAACGGACTTGAGGAGACCATCCAGATCTGCCGCAGCATGTTCATAAATAAAAAGGACAAGTTTTCAAGGTAACCTCTACCAAGTAGAGAATGTGGTGAACTCGCCACTTCCCGTGCAGAGGCCTATGCCCCTAATGGTTGGCGGTGGAGGCTTGAAGAGAACCCTGAAAATCGCAGCCAAGTATGCGGACATAAGCCACTTCGATGTGTGTCCGTCGGGAGACGTGCTCGACCAAAAGCTGAATGCGTTGAAGTCACACTGTAAAACGGTTGGAAGAGACTATGGTGACATTCAAAAGGGGATCGCTTTTTATCTCGTCCTCGGAGACACGAAGGAGGACATCGAAAAGAGAATTCGTGAAGGAGCTCACTGGCGGTATAGCACAGTAGATCGTTTTCGTAGTCGAGTGGGGCCGGTCAAGGGTGATATCGATCAATACGTCACTGCGATGAGAGGCTACATGGATAAAGGCGTCAGCTTATTCACGGTATATTTCGTCTCGTATGAGTATCAGCGAGTAATGGAAGACATCACGGTATTTGCTGAAGAAATTATGCCACATATCAAGTAATGCTTTGTGAAGAAGGAAAGAGCCTCAACGTTTTTTAGCGCGCGTTAGCTGCTAATAGTCACATCGGGTCCCCGTATCATCACTGTCTCCCGTGGGTTCACCAGATCCCACTGTGTGGTGACCTCCTTATGAATGACTTGAACTCCTAGTCTACTATTGTGAAGAACATCGTTCTCTCAGGAATGTCGTTTCGTCGTCGAGTATATTGTATGTCTGATTTCACTGCGGAAGCGTGTGTGCGCGCGCTTCCCTCTCTACAAATAAACATTAAATATCTACGGGGGGAATCACTTATCGAGGTTCTATGAAAATAACGAAGATTGAAACTATCGCCCTCGCGGATCGGTTGTATATTCGGGTTTACACTGACGAGGGAATCACTGGGTTAGGGATGTGTGGCTATGCTGGCGCAACAGGTTCCCTGATCAAGCAGCATGAGACGTATCTGGTGGGGAAGGACCCGCTTGAGATCGAGCGGCACTGGCAGGTTCTTTATCGCTACCGATTCTTCAGAGGTGGACCGATCATGATGAATGCGCTCAGCGCTATCGACATCGCTCTCTGGGACATCGCAGGAAAGCACTACGGCGTGCCCGTCCACAGACTCCTCGGTGGACCCGTGAGGGAGAAAGTGAGAGTGTACGCACACATCTATCACTTCAATCCACCCGAGTATCTTGCGGAGCACGCTGCCATGATGGTGAAGGAAGGCATCACGGCAGTGAGGTGGGAACCTTACGCCTATGATTTCCAGAATATGCGGTTCTCACGGCTCGTGCAGACGGTCGTCGATCAGGTGGAGGCTGTCAGGGAGGCGGTTGGGGACGATGTGGACATCTGCCTTGACTTCCACGGAAAGAATACTCTCTGGGACGCCGTCGCCATGATGCGGGCAGTTGAGAAGTACCGACCCTTCTTCATCGAGGACCCCATTCTCCCCGAGAACATCGACCAGATGGCCGACATCGCCGCCCGCACCCACCTGCCCATCGCCACGGGGGAACGCCTCTACACAATCTACGACTTCATGCAACTCCTGAGCCGGAAGGCCGTGCACATGGTACGACCCGACATCCTGTATGTGGGGGGCTTCACAGGGATGAAGAAGATTGCGGCCATGGCTGAGGCCTGCTACGTCGGTGTCGTCCCCCACCAACAACCCATCACGAGTGTCCATGTGGACGCTGCCATCTACAACTTCACCCTCCAGGAAAACGCTATACACCCCGTCATCGGCACCGATGAGGGACTGCCCCTACTCACTGGGCTTCCGGAGATGGACGGTGGCTACATCCTAGTCCCAGACAAGCCAGGACATGGTTTAGCACTCAACGACGACGCGGTCAAGGAATTCCCCAACCTGACACGACCGAAGCGTCGGTTTCCCGCACCGCCTTCCCGCACGCCACACGTAGGACGACTGCTGTACCGTGACGACGGGTCCTTCGCTGAATGGTAGAACAGGAGCGGCAGAATCCTCTCAAGTCTACGCATATTATGGTGAACTCATTGATGAGACTACGGGAACGCTGTCGCTACCTTGGCATACTATCGAGTAGTCTGAAGCCTAAGAGATAATGTTCCCTCGATCGTTTCAGATGAAGAGGGTGATCGAAACCAGATACGTTGGATGCTGTGCGCGTGCTTATGCTATGAGTAGTTCAATTATGGTTGCTGAGTGGGGTGGGAACTCGTAGGTGAACGTGTCGCCTGCATTGTCTATCGTTTTCTCTACTATTTTCACATTGTGGGGGTTTTCTGGGTCGTTGGTCGCCATGATGTCGGGGCCATTGAGCTCGTAGATTCTTCCACCCTTTTTGACTGAGATGCCTACAAGACGGATCCTGCATTCCTCCCCCGTCTTCTCGTAGGCGTTTACTGTGGCAAGGTGCAGCCGCGTCCCGTCCGCGCTGAGGGTCGCCACCGAATCAACATAGGGGACTCTTTTGAAGCTTGCAGGGGCGATATTGGTTTCAGGGTACTGCTGGATCGCCGTGTCATAGGTGTCGGTGTGGACAACCGTGTCCACCGCTATCGCTCCCGTATGGTTCTCATACAGGTCAAAGGCGAGGTGGCCGGGCTCCACCAGGATTCCCTTCGCCAGAACGGCTGCAATCCACTGTTCGCTGCAGCCTATTGTCACGGTGCTGGACATTCTCTGCAGCACGTTGAAGAACCGTGCCGTGGCCAAACCCTGAGCTAGCGTACGGTTGCCGAAGCTCCATTCGTCGTAAGAGATCTGTATTCGGTCGTCTTTTTCTATGAGGCCCATCACCAGGTCGATGGTGCCATTTAACGCGTGGAGTTCTCTTTCCGAGTGGATGGGGCAAGCCATGAGCGCCAGGTACTCCTCCTTCGGGAAGCCCTCTCGCCCTCTACCCGAGTGTCTCCAGTAGTATCTGTGTACGGAGATGTAGTCGATGAGTTTCGCTGAAGCCCGTAGAACACTGCCAGCTGCCTTCAAGACCTCCGTGTTCCATTCAAGCGACGTCGTATAGTCCTGATGCTCCGCGTACTTCCAGTAGGGCGAGAGGAACATCCCGACTGCCGTGACCTTGATGGTGGGATCCACCCGCTTCATGAGCTTCGCGTATTCGAAGGCTCTCCTCGCGTTTTCTTCGGCCGTCAACGTTTCGACTTGGAAGTCGCCCCACGTCTCGTTTCCGATGCTCCAGTACTTCACGCCAAACGGCTCAGGATGCCCATGTGTATGCCTCAGCTTGACGTAGCGACTTCTACCAATCCGCTTGTAGTATTCCTCCAGGTGCCTGTAGTATTCTTCGCTGAACCGTCGTCCTCTATCTATTCGAGGGGTCTCGATGTTGCAGTACTCGACCCAATGAGCGGCTTCCTCTGCCGTGCCCGAACCAGCATTCACGGTGATATAGGGCTCCGCACCCAGCTCTCGACACAGCTCTAGGAACTCGTGGGTTCCCATCTGGTTGCTTTCCAGCCGGCCGACCCTCGCCAGACTCAGCATGACAGGTCTCTCTTCCTGAGGTCCTACACCATCCAGCCAATGGTACTGCGACGCAAAGTTCCCCCCAGGCCAACGTATGATGGGAACCCGTATTCGCTTCGTAGCTAACTCTACCACGTCTCTCCGAATTTCTCTTCTCTCCATTCTATAGACTTTTGGGCATGTTGCCGGCTCAAGGTTTTGCCCGTAAATCAACGGCTTGACCATGCCAATCTTCCTTTTGCCGTAAACAACAATCTCTGTACTATCAACCATTATACCTTCACTTCCCCGATAAGACTAACGCACGATGTAAATATTATGTCGTTCTCTTAATTTGAGTATCTTTAGTAAGCACGCACGTTATTGAGGACATGGACGTGGGAGTAGCGAAGCTGCGGGCGAAGGGACTGGACGACGAAGAGGCAGCGATGCAAACTCTGTGCGGTGCGTTGGGCATTGAGCCCGTGATGTTGGACGCTTTCCAGCCGAAGAACCCGAAGATGATTGTGTCGGAGTTCGAACTCACCAAGTATATGGATGCGAGGGTGGACATGCAAACGATTCTCCCCAGCGAACGGATACTCATACAAAGAGACTACGAACACTCTGTCATCCCAAATACTATCCAACCCTTCCCAATCCTATCAACTGAGTGTGCCAGCATGCAACTCATAGTACTAGTTTTTTGGTACCCCCCTCCGCCGCGAGGAACGTGAACCAAGGAGCGAGGTATCCCATAAAGTTAATATCCTCAGTTGGAATTAACACACGACCATTATCTCCAACTTTCAAGACTTCTTTAGACGGGGGATCTGACGGCCATGTTTCGAACGCTCCGCAAACCGCAGTTCTTAAAGATCTACTTGATCCCCCTCCTAGCCACCGGGATTGGATCCATGAGTTGGTCGGTCTCGATCCTCTACGCCCTGGAACTGGGCGCGGATATCTTCCAGATTAACTTAATCACCACCATCCGCAGCACCATGAGTATTTTACTCGTCGTGCCCTTCGGCATTCTCTCCGACCGCTTTGGCCGTCGCCCCATGGTACTCTACCCTCGCATCATCATGTTGGTGGGCACCCTGATACGCGCCTTCGCTTTAAACCCCACTCACCTCTTGCTCGCGGCGTTTGTCGGTGGCTTCGCGGGCGGCAGCTACTTTCCAATCCTATTGTCCATGATTGCCGACATCGCGGAGCCCCAGGAACAGCAAGAATCGATCAGCACCCTCTTCTTCTTCTCCAGCGTGGGCATGGTCTGCGGACCCCTCATCTCGACCCTCCTCCTAAATCTGCCCCAGACGACCCTGCGCAGCATCTACCAGCTAGGTGCCATAGCTGAAGCCTTGGTCCTCATATACCTGGCCACCCAGATTCGGGAGACCCATCCTCCCATCGCCAGTGATCAGCCTCTAGGCTATCGCGAATCGATTATGGAGGTGCTGCGTCAATCCAGCTTCCAAGGACTGCTCGTGATGGCGTTCCTCTACTTCTTCTCACGAGCCGTCATCCAAACCTATATCCCCATCTACGCCAGTGTCGACTTGAAGCTGTCGAACGCGGAGGTGGCATCGTTATCGATCTATCGCAATTTCGCCATCATGCTCATCCGCTTATCCTCCGCCACGTATTTAACCCGCGTCTCGATCCGGCCCTACCTCCTCACCGTCCTCCTGGTGGGTGGGGTGACCTGCTTAGCCGCTCCTCTTGCCAACAACTACTTCTTCATCATCCTCCTCTTCTTCCTCTCCGGGATAAGTTTTGGAGCGGTCATGATCCTCAGTAATACCCTTGTCGCCAAGAATTCCCGACCTGAAAATCGGGGCGTCGCCAACAGCATGCTCAATGTCGGCCAATCCTCAGGGAACCTCCTGAAGATCCTCACCTCGTCCATCGCTGAGACCCTCGGCCTTTTCCCCGTGTTTCTCATGGGCGGCGTCATCGGCCTCATCGCCATCATCCCCATCCTATTGACGAAAGACGAGAGGGACCCATGAACGCTGGAAGGAAAGTCTACCTCGATGAGCTGATACGACTTCATGAAAAAGAAGGTACTAGCGAGCAAAGACGCACGTATAGGAGTTTTAGCGAATCTAATAGAATAATTTTTTAGGCTTTTTGAAACTCTGATCGATGGCGACCAGCGTGTTATCGTAGCCGTGATCGTCGTTCCACAGCTTGGTGGTGATGAAGACTTCGTCGCGGGGCAGACCGCTTCGTTTGACTCCGATTCCCACGTCCCGTTCATTTCTATACGCTTTCGCCGTGTCAATGTGTCGATATCCCGCTTCCAGCGCGCGCGCTTGCATGCATTATGCCATGAAATCCGCCTGAAATGCAGGGAGCGTCCGAGGATCCGCGGGCCCAATGCGTCGAATTGGGATGCTCGTGAGTGGACAAGTCGACGCAGGCATCACCAGCTCACGGAACACGACCTTCTCAGCTAGCTAGATTATTCTATTGAGCTTAAATCATGTAAAAAAGCTTCAAAAAGGCTCAATCATACTGATACTCTCGAAACGTTATCAATTTATGTATTTTTCATAAAAATTTTATGTATATTTGTTAGCAAGTGGCACCGTTAGAATGTTATTTTGTTAGCAATTGAGCTTTTATGAAAAAAGGCTATTAGGGCTCATTATGAAGTAGGAAAAACAAAATTAGAGTAGACTGGACTTATCTCGCTGTTAACAGTTGATAACACGCTCCTTTTTGAACCGTAAAACAGGTTTACCAAGGGTTTTTTAATACTTTTTTTGGGTATCCT
>JAOZHB010000003.1 GCA_026015035.1 Candidatus Bathyarchaeota archaeon
GTGCCTTCAGAGCCGTCCTCCGCCACGGAGAAGCAAAGGAACCCTGAATTCATCGTACCAGTTCACGCTACGTGATAACCCTAAATTGACGTCTGAACCTCGACGTCTCCCTATCGAAACGATACAGCTCATATTGTGATGATCTTAGAGCGCGCGCTAGCTATCGCTCCAGCTTTTTACAAACGAAGTGCAAAAAAATGTCAATATCATAGCCATTTAGTTTATTTAATAACAAAAATCTTGTATCCAACAACTATTTAATGCAAGAACAGAGTAGTAAAATTTGCCTTTGATTGACATGGATAAAGGTACTGAGGGTATCACTAGGCCAAGCACGACGCAACGAAAACACAAACGGGTTGTGCAAGATCCCAATCCATATAGACCGATTCAAAAGAACCGGTTTCCTTCACGTCCACAACACCGTCGATTCAACAGAACCATTCGTAAAACGCGTCCAGAGTACCGATTGCAATAGGTGATCCTGTGAACCGTGTATGGTCGAGGTTTCTCCTCGTCTCCTTGTCAAGTCTTGGTTGAGGGAATGAAATGGATGTATTTGACTGTGAACTGCGTGATGGTTATTCCATGCCGATGTTAGGGTTGGGTACTTGGCAGCTCCGAGGCGCCAGATGTACGTACATCGTGAAACGCGCGATTGAACTGGGATACCGCCTCATCGATACCGCGGACGCTTATGGAAATCATGAGGAGATACGGGAAGCGTTAAAGGGTTTTGATCGATCTAACCTATTTATAACGACGAAGGTCAGACATGGCAATTTACGGTATCATGATGTCATACGGGACTGCAACCGGAGTCTGCGTGAAATCGGGACTGAGTACGTGGACCTTTATCTGATCCACTGGCCCAACGAAATGATTCCGATTCAAGAGACCTTGACGGCGTTCAACGAACTGGTTGATGACGGTAAAATCAGGAGCATCGGTGTCAGCAACTTCACCATTCGCCATTTAACGAGCGCGTTACAGACCGAAGAACACCCCATAACGAATAACCAAGTACGCTTTCATCTCTACGATTACGATCAAGCGCTTCTCGCGTTTTGTAAAAAGCAGCAAATCGTCGTTACGGCTTATTCGCCTTTAGGTCGAGGACGTATCCTTCACAACCCAGCCCTGCTGGAAATGGCTAGACGATACCATCGAACGCCCGCCCAAATCTGTCTACGGTGGTGCCTCCAAAAGGGTGCTGCTGTGATTCCGAAGACGAGTTCGGAAGAACGGTTAAAAGAGAACATGGACCTGTTTGACTGGGAGATCGCAGCCCAAGACATGCTAACCCTTGAGGCCTCGAGGTAGCGGCATCGCGATAAATGCTATCGTAAATAACGGAGTCTGCTCTTCGAGAGCAAGATGGTTGTTCACAGCGATCTCTGGGTTACTCTGTGTGTATAAGGAAATGGGAGTCCCGGCCCGCGCTTACATATCGTCCACCCAACTCCTCGATGATAGCGGCGACTGAGGCGAATTTATCGCGTCCCAAGAAGCCTTTGGGCTTGACGACGATGCCTTCAGCCGTTTCACTCACCTCCAGCTCTTCAAGGTGCTCCTCCAGCCTCGATCCAACTGATTCAAGGGTGATTTTGGGAGCTACGCCTTCGGTGGGTTTAACCGTGATGACGACCTCATAGCCCTCTACAGAGATGATCGCTCCATCCGCCGTCGGAGTGACCTTCACTTTCCGATTCACGCTCTCACCTCCTTCAAACGCGTTTTATATAAATCTAAAAAGGGTTCAAAAACTCACCGATTCATTACATACAGCGTAGCGTCTCATCTGTTAAGAAACTATCGATTACTGAGGGCTAAACCGTGGACACAAAGGTTTGAGTGGAAAAGGGATAGGACTTATGAAGGATCACGCTATTACGTATTTTGATGAAGAATTATGAGCGTAAGAATTTCGTCTCCTGAAGAGTTTTTTGGCTTCCAACTGGGAAGTGAGGGGAACATCGCGCGGTGGGATCGAATCGTCGAGTACTTCAACGTACTGGCGACGCAGAGCGATGCGATTCAAGTCGTAAACATGGGGCCTTCGACGGAGGGTCACCCCTTTCTCCTCGTCGTCATCTCCTCATCTGAGAACCTCGCGAACCTAGTTCAGCTGAAAAAGATGACTGCACAGATATCAGATCCGCGTGGGGTGTCCGAGGAAAAGATGGAGGCGTTGATAGCTGAGGGGAAAGCCGTCATCTGTCAATCGATGAGCCTTCACGCGTCAGAGATCGGGGGAACGCAGATGGCGCCTGAACTCGCTTACGACTTATTGACGCGGCGAGATGAGGAGGCACGTCGCATTCTCGAGAACGTCGTGTTCCTCATGATTCCTTGCTTCAACCCTGACGGTCAGATCATGGTCACCGACTGGTACACGAAGTGGCTGGGAACGGAGTACGAGGGGGGGCGCCTTCCGTGGCTGTACCATAAGTACGCGGGACACGACAACAATCGGGATGCCTTCATGACGAACCTGGTTGAATCCCAGTACATGGCGCAGATTATGTTCCGGGAGTGGCACCCGCAAGCGTATGTGGATCACCATCATATGGGCAGTTATGGGGCGCGTCTTTACATTCCACCGTACTGTGAACCCATCCGCCCCCACGCTGATCCATTGATCTGGCGAGAACTCTCTTGGTATGGCGCCCACATGGCTTACAAGCTCGAAGAAGCGGGAAAGACCGGGATCCTCAACAATGCGCAGTACGCGGGGTGGGGTCACTTCGGCTTTCACTGGATCGGAAATTTCCACAACATAGCCAGTATGTTGACGGAGTCCGCGAATGCTAAGCTGGCCACTCCTCTGTACATTCATTCCACGCAGCTTACGGGTCAGAATGGAAGCACCTTGAGGGGATTCGCGGAGTACAAGCCGCAGACCAACTTCCCCCACCCGTGGAGCGGGGGCTGGTGGCGGCTCCGCGACGTCGTTGAACAGCAGAAAATTGCGGCGTGGTCACTCCTAGACATGGCGGCGAGGAATAAGGAGACCGTTCTCCGAAACGCGTATCTCAAGGGAAAGCGGCAGACGAAGCGAGGCGCAGAGGGGACGCCGAAGGCCTACGCGATTCCGCTAAGCCAGCACGATCCACTGACCGCAGCCAAACTTGTTGAACATCTCCTCGGACAAGGAATAGAGGTCAAACGAGCGTTGCAGTCGTTCACGGTCGATGGACTTCGTTACCCGCAGGGGACCTACGTCATATTTCTGGCGCAACCCAAGAGTGGACTCATCAAGAATCTCCTCGGACGAACCCTCTACCCCGACGACGCGTGGTCTCGAGAGTCCGATAACACCCCTCGACGACCCTATGACACCGCGACGGACACGATAGCCGAGTTCATGGGAGTCCGAGTGGATCCCATAGAAAGCCGCTTCGAGGGAGAGTTTGAGGTCGTCACGAAACCAGAGAAGCCTGCTGGAACCGTCGTAGGGAGGTCGACGACGGGATACGTCTTCGACGGCAGACTCAACGACAGCTTCAAAGCCGCAAACATGCTTCTCAGCAAGGGCGTCACGGTTCGAAGAATTGACGAGGCCCTACAGGTGGACGACCACTGGTTCCCACCTGGAAGTTTCATCTCCTCAGCCGACGCAGAGAACATCCTTAAAGATATTGCGCGAGAGCAGGGCATATCATTCCACGCATTAGAGAAGGAGTTGGACGTCGCGGTCCACGAGGTTAAACAACCTCGGATCGCTATGTACCAGCGCTTCTACGGGGGAAACATGGATGAGGGGTGGACGCGACTGCTTCTAGAACAGTTCAGTTTTCCCTACACCACGGTCACTGACGACGAGGTCAAGAAGGGCGGCCTTACCGAACAGTATGATGTGTTTATCCTTCCTGACGACGCTGCACCCCTGATCACGGGCGAGAAGCTAGAGGAGTACTACGAGAAACGCTTTAAGGGGAGGCGAGTCCTGCCGAAAGACCCCCCAGAGTATCGCAGCGGCATCGGAAAGGAAGGCGTGGAAAACCTCAAGAAGTTCGTCGATGAGGGAGGCACATTGATCGCCTTCAACGAAGCCAGTCAATTGGCATTGGAAAGCTTTGGGCTACGCGTCAACAACGTGTTGAAGGACGTGAAGCCGAAAGAGTTCTTCTGTCCGGGTTCCATGTTAAAAGCAGAAATAGATTCGTCTCACCGCTTGGCATTCGGTATGCCCGAGAAGGCCCTCGTCCTCTTCATGAATGGCCCTGCA
>JAOZHB010000004.1 GCA_026015035.1 Candidatus Bathyarchaeota archaeon
TGAGTAGGCTCGCATGTATGAGTAGGCTCTCAACTTCTCATGATACACGCCACCTAGCAGATTATAGACAGGTTGCTTCAACGCCTTTCCAACGATGTCCCAGCACGCCATCTCAATAGCGCTTAGAGCAGGCGTAGAGGTCAAACCTGGGTGCCGATAGTCGTGGGCGGTAGCGTAGATTCTCTGCCACAGATCCTCAATCCTGAATGGGTCAGAGCCAATCACGAAGAGTTTTCCCAAGTCCTCAATCAACCGTATCTGCGACTCCTCCCTCCCTATCTGCCCCACACTCCATTCGCCAATGCCCTCTATCCCCTCATCTGTAATCAGTTTCACGAAAAACCAACAGCGTCCTCCCTGATACGGAGGGATGTTGCCGACTAGAATGGGTTTTATTTCAACGATTTCCATAATGGTTCCTCAGACACCCTATCCCTGTTGAACGTATTAAGTTTATAGACGCGATATGGTGTACTTGACCTGGCAGTAAGAGTTGACCATATGATCGATTTGTTTGTAAAGAAGGAGCATATAGCTAGCTATAGTAAATCTTCAGCGCGCGTTAGAGACTTGAGAAGTCACAAAGGAAGCAATCCTGATTGTAGAAGATGGCACAGTTGTTAGCTAGTTGGTTCGATCCGCCTCCAGGTTTTTCCACCATTGGGGAACCTGTGCGTCGTCCGTCATATCCCAGTTATCAAAGGGTTTAATATCCAAGACTGGGGTGCCGTCGAAGGCATCGAGGTTTCGAACGGTGAGGACGTTTCCGTCCACCTTCAAGAGCTCGACTAAGGTCAGTCCGATGGGGTTTGGTCGGAGGGGCGTCCGCGTCGCAAAGACGCCCAGCAGGGGCAGGTTTCGCCTGCCTCGAGGATGAGTCTTCACGGTCCTTCGTTCTTCGGTGGAGGTTTCATGCATCCAAAAGAGGATGAATACGTGCGAGAACTCGTCGATGCCCTCCAAGGCTTTTGTCATGTCACTACGCAGGATAATCTTTGATATAATACCTTTCTTTCGAACCTCCTTCCCAATCGCCGTGGTTTTAACGAAGCCTATCGGTTTCAACTCAATAAGGTCTATACCCATCTTAGCTTTCCTCTCCACGCACCGCACCCGACTGACTCCTTGGTCCTTATTGATGCAGTATCACGTCACCAGTGTAAGACTTTGATGGGATATAATGCTTGTGTAGAACTCCTTTTCGCAGTCTGTGTGATATGTCCAAGCGATTGAGTTCACAAGATAACTAGCTGCAAGAGGATTTGTGAGTGGGCGGGGTAGAACGCTTATATTCACGTTTCCTTAAACCTTTAATACGTTGCGTTTTAATATTTCAGGTACCAACTGTCAGAGGTGACTGGATATGTCAGAAGCTATTGGAATAGCTTTCACTCCCGAAGATTTTGCAGCGTTCGCGAAGACTCGTGACGAAACCATCGTTCTCGGGATCAATATCGGTCTCGAAATAGAGGGACGAAGTCGAAGTTTCTATCAGAGTATCCTGAGGAACATGCCTCCTGAAACGACATTCATCCTCAAGTTTTTGGCTAATGAAGAATTGGATCACGTCAAAACTCTCCTGACTTTTAAGACTGCTCTTCAAAATAATGGTCGGTGGATTGAACTAAGTCCAAAACAAGCGAGGCGGATCAGAATTCCCCGACTCTACGAAGGCAAAGGCGGTGTCCCTTTCATCGAAGCGGACGCGAGTGCCAGAGACATCATTTTAGCCAGCATGCGAGCTGAAAAACGCACCGAACAGTTCTACAAACGGGTTGAAAAAAAGGTACGGGACCCCAAAGCCAAAGCCTTCTTTAACTTCTTGGCGAAATTTGAACGAGGCCATTACGCTCTCCTCAAAGGTGTGCTCGAAACCGTATCATAACACACACCTTCACCTTAGATTCAAGATTGCAACAATTAGGGGTATCGACCTTCGACGGGGTTATTATTCTCTGAGAACGTTGTTAGCCCCCTTTGCACTAAGAAACGTCTCCTCGATCACCTTAATAACAGGTTTCAGAGAGGAATATGGTGTACAATGACGGGAGATCTTTTTCCCTCTTATCCAGAATTCCGGGAACTTCGCTTGGAGGATAAAAGCTGTCTAGATGATGCCTTCAAGCTGTATGACCCCCAGATTTCAGAGTACACCTTCACGAACCTTTTTGTCTGGCGTGAAACGTCCCACGTCCTCATTTCACACCTTGAAAACGCGATTCTGGTCAAACGCTGGAATCCTGCTTCAAACCAGTTTTTTCTTCTTCCCCCGATAGGAACTAACAGCGTCGTTAGTCTAGTGAAGGAAATGCTCCTCATGACGGGTGAACGGGATTTTCCTCCTCTATATGGCTTGGATAGGTTGCAGGCAGAATCTTTGAAGAGAGAAGGTTTCAACATCCGAGAGATGCGAGACTATTGGGATTACCTCTACGCGGTACGGGACCTCAGCGATCTTCCTGGAAGCAAATACTATGCAAAACGTAAAAACATCAAAAACTGCCTCGCCGCGTATAACCCGACTTACAAGCCTGTCACAGAGGATATCGTCAATCAATGTCTCCAGTTACAGACGAAATGGTGTGACTTGAGATCCTGTGACACTATTCCCGGACTTGAGGCGGAGCACAGGGCCATCAAAGAAACGTTTCTCCATTTCAGCGACTGGACCGTATTCGGTGGAGCCGTGTTGGTGGATGGAGCGGTGGAAGCCTTCACTCTAGGAGAGCGGTTGAATAAGGACGCAGCGGTGATTCACTTCGAAAAAGCTAACCCGAATATCCCAGGCGTGTATCAAGTGATCAACCAGTGGTTCTGTACCCAGGCTCTACAAGACTTTCAGTATGTGAATCGTGAACAAGACCTCGGTGTTCCTGGACTACGCAGAGCTAAATTGAGCTACCATCCAACCGCCTTCATTGAAAAATACGTGGCAACCCTCTAGTGAAAACACCAACTACTCGCTAGCTTAGCTGACAACGGCTTATCATGGGCAATGGAGATAAGCAGCGATGATGGAGTTCTAGGACTCACACTTACCCTTCAGCTTTTTCCGGGTCTCGGATGAAGAAGATGATGCTGAGCAGCTGAATGATGGTTATCCCCAGAATGCATATCCACGGATACGTCGGGTTCAGGGTGTAGAGCAGTCCGCCCAGAACCGAGGTCACCATGACGGGTATCGTGAAGAGGTAGCCCATCCCAGGTCCTCCGGTTCCACCGCCCGTGGCTCCGATTAAGACGCTGCCGCGACCGATGGCTGCCATCACTCTGCCTCGCATATCGCGTGGAATGTAGTCCGCCATCAACGCTGTGCTGGATGGCAGAAAGAGTGCTCCAGCCAGCCCCACACCCAGGCGGACTATCAACACGTGAAGGAAGGTTTGGGCGAGGATGAGGGAGGGTAAGGCGATGAGAGAGCAGACGATTGCGGCGAATAAGGTCTTCGTTCGGCTGAATCGGTCAGCGATCATTCCGCAGGGGATCGTTAGCACCGTCTTGAAAACGGACTCAAAAAGGAGGATGAGGCCCCAGTCGATACTGGAGAGCTCAAGGACGTCCGTGACGTAGACGACCCAGAAGGCGCTGCTGATTCCATTCGCGATGAAGCCTAACCCCAATAACAGCCCGAGGGCTTTGATGCTTCGCGGCATGTTGCGAATGAGGTCCGGTATCCCCGCGTACGTGTCCTTTAAGACGGCGAGGATGTTGAGATGGGTCCCCGCGTTCTCTATGGTTGTCGTCTCTTTCAAGTACTTGAGGATGAGAGTGGCGCTGACGCCTTGGGAGAGTGCGAGAAGCGCGTAGAGAAGTTGCATCCCCGCGTTAATACCTTGGATCTCAAGGATGATGCCTGCGATGTA
>JAOZHB010000028.1 GCA_026015035.1 Candidatus Bathyarchaeota archaeon
TGTCTATACACACAGGATGGTACACGCATTCATTACCTACATACATTTTCTTCTTGAGTTAGCTAGCCTAGCTTTGGTTCTCATCACGTCACGAACTGACATAGCTATTATGTTGTAGACTCTAAGAATTATCTTAGGTTGTGAGTCTAAATATTTTAGCTAGCAAGATGGAGCTTCCCCGCAAAGGATTCGAAACTTAGGAGAGGGCCCCCTCCCCCACAGCCTAAACGGCTCTATTAATACTTCGTCAGATCTTTTTTTCAACCCACCGACTGGTAGTCGATGGGACAACGGATGGAGGAAAAATTACACAAGCTCTTCAAACGGGTTGTTTCGAAGGAACTCCTCAAAGAGGATTATGCAGTTTATATTGAACCTGCAGAATCACCGATGGAGAGGCTGTGGTGGGGGCCTTATCGTCCAGATGTCCTGGGAATCATATCCAAAAAATCCCTTTTCAAGGTAGCCTTGGCCGAATGTGAGACCACACCTACCCGTAATCGGATAATGGCGAAGGCCGCAAAGATCAAGCAAACCCTAACGCTTCAAAAACGATTGAATGAAAGACACGTAATATGTCCGTTGCTAATTATCCCACCCATGAAATTGGGACGAATAAACTGCTCTCCCATACGTAGTTTTTGGGAGATATGGATCGTAAATCGAAGGGGAATGATAGTCCACAAAATCCCAAGCAAGGCAAACCAATAGATAATCTTCAAATGAAGAAGATTTGAGTCTTAGAGAGGTATACTAGGAGTATACTTGACTTCTGACGAGGGAGGCTGGGTTTCAAGGCACTAGCTAGCTACTTAGCGCGCGCGCTATCTGAGGGAAGTGGTTATTGATCGATGACGGATCCATCGTAGCGGAGGCGTGTTGAAAGATTTCTTGGGACCATTGGGAATCTATCGAGAGCAGCTTCATCCAATTCTACGCCGATTCCAGGCTTGTCTGGGACGACGAGGTGGCCTCTCTCAATCTTCAAAGGCTCCGTGACCAATTCGTTACCGCGCGGCGCCTCCTGTGACATGCTGTGGGGATACTCCTGGAGGGCGAAGTTGGGGATGCAGGCAGCAATCTGAACACACGCGGCGGTGCTTACTGGGCTCAAAGGGTTGTGCGGGACCACGCCCACATGTCGCGCCTCCGCTAAGGCTGCAATCTTTTTGGAGTGGCTTATCCCGCCAGCGAGACAGACGTCTGGACGGACATATTGCACCGCGTTTCTTGACAGGAGTTCCTCAAATTCGTAGATGGTGTGAATTCTTTCTCCTGTTGCGATGGGGATGTTGATGTGGCTGGCGACGAAGGCCATCTGATCGATGCTGTCGGGCAGGATTGGGTCCTCATAGAAGAAGGGTTGTAACGGCTCTAAAGCCCTACCGAGTACGATGGCCTCTGAAGGCGTGAGTTGACGATGAATCTCAACGCAGATATCTACGTCTGTGCCCAACGCCTCTCGATACTTACTTACGCGTTCAACTGCGTCAGTGATCTTCTTTGCATGAGGCATGTTGGGGGACTCCGGGATGAAGGGCGAGATGTGGCCCACCGCGGTGAAGCCAAGCTCCTTGGCTCGAAGACAATTGGAGACGAGTTCTTCTGTCGTACTACCAAAGACGTGGGCGTAGACTCTGGCTACATCTCTGGTCTTTCCGCCTAAAAGCTGATAAACAGGAACGTCAAAGTGTTTTCCCGCAATGTCCCAAAGGGCAATGTCAATCGCGCTTATGGCCCCCATTATGGCAGCACCCCGAAAATGACTCCAACGATACATGTACTGCCAATGATGCTCTATTCGAAGGGGATCCTTCCCGATAAGATATTTCTGATACTTTTCCACCGCCTTTGCAGAAGCCTCAAGGTAGCCCCACGCCCCAGACTCACCCAAACCCGTTATTCCCGCGTCTGTATAGACTTGGACGTAGAGAAATCGATCAGCAAATATGGTTTTAACATCCGTTATTTTCATGATAATGCGTCACCATACCTCTTTTCATCTCAAAACTAATTGACCTTCAATCGAAGTTACGATTGAACTAAAAAACATAAAGAGTTATAAAATATAACTCTTTCTGGACTATATGTACATGCCAATAACTCAACGTACGGAGCAGATTTCACTTAGAAGCAACCTGCTACAGACGATGTTTTATACGGACTTTAGAACACCTCACCAAACATCGAGTATGTCAGATCGATTGAGAGGCCTTTAAGCGATTGATTTAAAGGAAAAGAGTGCATTATACTAATCTGCCCGATGAAGACAGAATCTTATTTGACTGGATGAAATATCAGAGTTACTCTGAGGGCATAACTTTACAAAGTTATTCCTAAAAGATTGACGATTTCTTTCTTTGAAGGAGGTACCTTAAGCATTTTACTCGTTTTGTTATCCGTTGTTGGATTTTCACTTCCCAATCGCTAGCAATTTTACAACTATCTCGCCAGCTCCAACATCTTCTTAGACGAGGCAGGATTTGTGACATGTGGATGTGAGTTTGTTTACGTGTTTTTCAATTGTTTTCTACTTCCTGAGGAACGACTGATTTAACAGTAGTAAATATAAAAGAAGGGAGGTATTTTGATAATACCTGTAATACAGAAGGAAAATATGCGAAAGGTTGGATGTTTTATGAAGATCGTTAGATGTCGAGTAACAGATAGGGTTTTTTATGGGGTTGTGGAAGAGGAAGCCGTGAAGGAGATAGAAGACACGCCGTTCAGCGGGATCTCTTACACTAGCAATGTTTATCCGCTTTCAGACGTACAGGTTTTGGCTCCTGTCATGCCCTCCAAGATTCTGGCTCTGGCCTTAAACTATGCAAGTCACATCCGAGGCTCACCCAAGCCGACTAAGCCTGAACCATTCTTCAAAACCCCTTCCTCCGTCGTCGGACTTGGAGAATCCATCATTCTCCCCAAGGGGGCGGAAACAGTTCAGGAGGAAGCGGAATTGGTCGTCGTCATCGGACGTAAATGCAGGAAGGCGTCCCGGGCTCAAGCCATGGAGTATGTGCTAGGCTACACCTGTGGTAACGATGTCAGCGCCCGTGAGTGGCAGAGAGGGGACGTCCAGTGGTGGCGTGCGAAATCATCAGACACCTTTAGCCCCATCGGCCCCTACATCGTGACCGACGTAGACAGCTCACAGTTAAATATATGGGCACGGGTGAATGGACGGGAGGTACAACACTGCAACACCTCTGAATTACTGTTTGATGTACCGACTCTCATCAGCTTCATCAGCGACGTGGTCACCTTGGAGCCCGGCGACCTAGTCTTCACTGGCACCTCGGGTGTACCGGCTCAAATAAAGAACGGGGACGTCGTCGAGGTAGAGATAGAAGGCATCGGCGTCCTTTCAAACCCCGTTGTGGAAGAGTAACTACCACGTTTTATAAGCTTCCCCCTCCTTTTTTCTGTTGACACCATGCACAAGCAGGTTCCAACGACGTTCTCTCTTTCTCGTTGTTAGCTAACTACTTTGTCATCTAAGGAAACAGTAAACAATCCCGTGAATTTTTAAAGGCGAGATGTTATATTTATGTAGATTCTAGTATGACGGGTAGGGGTTATTGATGATCAGTCTGCTTGAGGTTGCTGAGAGGGCTCAGACCGGGCCCAAGATGGGAGAGAATGAGTGGAACTTGGGTATGTTCCGGAAGATGCAAGAGCTCTCTGAAAAATATGGACTGCAAGTCGGCGAAGTCGAAAAGGTCTATGACGTGGACAACGCCTTCGCAGATCAACTCTTCGAAGCTTCTCTAGAGTACCTTTGCACGATGGGTGTGTACTGTATATCCACAAAAAGGGCGATACGGTTTACAGAGGAGGAAGTAAGAGAGGCGTGCAGGGAAGCACCCGACGAGATCACGGTTGGAAGGGACCGGGATGTCCGCACCCTCACTCAGAGAAAGATAGAGGACATTAAGGCACCGAACATCATAACGGGAGGTCACAGTGCGTGGAACGAAGAGCTCATGCCCCTCGAGAACATGGTTAAGGAGCTCGTTAAGATTCCACGAGTTGATTTTCTCGAATGCTTCAATTACCATCGGATTATGGGGCGGGAGGTTCATGGGACGCCCATGGTCGTCTATGCGGCGCGGAAGGCGATTGAGCGGGCGAGGCTGGGGGTACGCCTCGCGGGTAGAGCGGGGTTGGCCCTCTGCTACTATCCCATCCTCACCACCGCGGAAGCGTTTATCGCGGCGAAGGATGAGGCGCGGGGGCTTCGTTCGAGTGACGGGCTCCTGCTCTCCGTGCTGCCTGACTTAAAGGTTGAAACCGATCTCCTGGCTGCCTCCATATACTATGAGGAGTATGGGTGTTTTCGGCAGAATGGTGGGACGGGGGGAAGCGTGGGGGGCTTCGCGGGTGGCTGGGAAGGCGCCATGATTGAGGCCGTTGTCCGGAATATTGCGGCGTGGATAGTCTACCGCGACTCCATACAGTACGGAGGTGGCGTAAGTCGATTACAGCAGAACGCCCTATCTCCTCAAACCGGTAGGGCGCGACGGAGAAGTCGAAGGGAAGAGACGTTTGGTGCTTGGTGTAGCTTTGCTATGCGAAAGGCCCTTCGCAGGCATAAGCACACCATAACAGTCTTCGGTGGAGGCAGTGGGGGCCAAGTGGTGGATCAGGCCTCTGTGAAAAACCTCCTATCGACTGCAATTTCGAGTATCAGGGGAACTGTGATGGGTGGCAACCTATTTTACTTGTGGACACCGCCTCCCACTACTGTGAGGTGGGGGATTGAGGCTTCCGATGCAGCCTTGAAGTCGCGGATCAAGTTGAATGATCTAGATGAGTTGTTTGGAAGAATACGAAAAGAGAAGCTCCAATCCTTTTCCACGGGGCGAGATAGACGGATGCTTCTCTACACCGATCCGCAAGCCTTTTTCAAGTCTCATAAGGCGTGCTACGACTACGTTAAACAGAGGCCCACCGATCGTTTCCTGAAGAGTCGGAAGGAGGCTACCAAATATCTAGAGGACATTGGCCTCGAATTCGCTTAGCTAGCTACAGGGTTTAGTAAATCTATTCCTCTAATAGCGCGCGCTTGATTGATGCGGTAATTGGTGAGGTTATCACGTTTCATTTTTTAATTTATAACCTCCTTCTTTAACGAGTAAATCCCCCACAGGTAAAAGCTAGCTGGCTGTTACAGACATTACTCGGAGAACTTATAAGCATAAAATTCTTCAATATGACGATCTAAAATGGGTTCGAAGATTAAGTCTGTTACGTCTCGGGAAGTTTTCAGTCGGCGTGGTCATCCTGGCATTGAGGCCACGGTGCGGACGGAGGATGGGGTGTCGGGGCGGGCGATGGCTACCGCGGGGCTCTCCATCTGTGAGCACGAGGTGAAGTTCGTCTATGATGGGGGGACGCGTTGGAATGGCATGGGGGTGTTGAAGGCGGTGGAGAACGTCAATACGGTGATTGCGAAGCGGCTGGTGGGGATGGATGTGACGAGGCAGCGGGAACTTGATGAGGCGATGATCGCGCTTGATGGGACGCCTGATAAGTCGAGGTTGGGGGGGAACGCGACGGCCAGCGTCTCCGCGGCGGCGTTGAAGGCGGCGGCAAGCAGCCTGGGTATCCCCCTTTACCAGCACATCGGCGGCGCGAACGCCTGTATCATGCCCGTTCCATGCAGTGGCGCGTTTAGCGGGAGTGGTCGGTATGGTGGTGGCCCGGGGAGTACCGGCGACAAGCCAAGCCACTCCTTTCCATGTTACGGCTTTAAAAGTTTCTCTGAGGCTGCTTACGCTGGTTGGGAGGTCTCGCGCGAATTCCAACGAGTTCTAACAAGAAGGTTTAAGGTGGGATCTCGCGTCTCAGGTTATTCCGGGATACCACCCGGTACGGTGAAACATGACCGGGAGCTCTGGCAAGCCATGACCGAAGCCATTGAGAAGACGGGATACGCGGGTAGAGTTGGGATACAGATTGATGTGGCAGCGGGTACCTATTACAATCGGGAGAATGGTGTGTTCCGGGGGCTGTTCTCCGAGAAGGAGTTGACGCGGGACGACCTCATCGACCTCTACCACGACATGGTCGAGACCTATCCCCTTGTAATTCTTGAGGATCCGCTTGAGGAGAACGACTTTCAAGGCCACGCCATCTTGGCAAAGGAATTGGGAATTGCGATAGTGGGCGATGACCTCTTCGTGACGAATCCGATACGACTGCAGCAGGGCATCGATGTCGGTGCAGCGAATACGATGCTTCTGAAGGTGAATCAGGTGGGGACGATGAGTGAGGCCTTCGACGCGGTGGAGCTGGCGTATCGGCATGGGTATGGGGTGATGCCGTGTGCAAGTCGGGGGGAGGGTGAAGCGATCGCGGACTATGTCGTTGGGCTGGGCACCGGACACATGCGCGGCGGCGCAACCTCAAACAGGTTATTGAGCATCGAGGCGGATCTCGGTAGCACCGCCAAATTCTTAGGTAAAAGGGGGTTAAAGCTAAAGTTTTAACCCTTCACCCTTTTTTATCTCTTTCACTATACTAGCCCGCACGTTCCTGTAAACTTGAATCCAGTTTCTCTGAGTGCTTCTTCACGTCGGAGCTTCTATGAGGCACTAGCTACCTTTTCAAGGAACATGCGTCAAGGAGAATGAAGAGCTATCTGACTCAACTTTAAGGAAGCCCAAGGGGATGGTTAACCTACCCCCTTCAAAGGGTTTCATGTGTCTCCCTTAGCTGGATCTACGTTGCTGGTCAGGTGCCTACTTTGAAGCTTCGAACGTAGTTTAACTGCTGTCTCGTCAGGGAATCGATTTGAATGTTCATCGTTTCCAGTTTCACTCTGGCCACGTCCTGGCTTATTGCCTCTGAAACCTCGTACACCTTGTTCTCTAATGTCCCGTGGTTCTTGGTTAAATACTCGGCCGTTAAGGCTTGCACTGAAAAGCTCAAGTCCATGATTTCTGAGGGATGACCTCCCAGCGTGACCAGGTTCGCCAATCGTCCTTCTGCAATGAGATACAATCGATTCCCGTTGGGAAGGGTATATTCGTCCACGTCCTCCCGCACCCGCCTCTTTTTCTCAGCCATCTGCTCTAATGCGTCAACGGCAACCTCAACATTGAAGTGGCCGAGGTTTGCCAGTATCGTCCCGTCTTTCATCTTCCGAAAATGCTCCGCGGCTACGACGTCTCGACACCCGGTGGACGTAAAAATCATATCCGCTTCCTCAATCGCTTGGCTCATTGGTAAGACGCGGTATCCGTCCATAACCGCTTCCAACGCTTTAAAGGGATCCACCTCGGTGACGATGACCTCCGCGCCTAACCCCCGGGCCCTCATGGCCAGACCCTTGGAACACCATCCATACCCCGCAACAACGACTACTTTTCCCGCAAACAGAACGTTCATCGCCTTGATTACGCTCACGACGCCCTGACCGGTTCCATATCGATTATCGAACATCATCTTTATTTTCGCGTCATTGACTGCGATGACTGGTGTTTTGAGAGCGTCTTCTTTGTCCATGATTCGCAGCCTGGTAACCCCTGTGGTTGTCTCTTCTTGAGCCCCGAACCCTTTCTTCAACAGGTTCTCCCACTCCCTGTGGGCGGTCACTATCAAGTCCGCACCGTCGTCGATCAAGATGGCTGGGTTAAGCTGTAAAACCGATTGAATGCACGCGTAGTATTCATCATCATTTCCCCGCCAGGCATAGACGTTGAAGCCTTCCTCGACGAGGGCTGCAGCCACATCATCTTGCGTGCTCAACGGGTTTGAGCCACACAGAGCGACCGATGCGCCGCCGGCCCTCAGCGTTCGGAGGAGAACTGCTGTCTCTCTGGTGACGTGTAGGCACGCTCCAATCCTCACATCGTCGAGGGGCTTCTCCTCTTCGAATCGTTTTCTGATTCTCAAAAGGGTTGGCATCCTCATCTCAGCCAGATAGATCGACTCTTTTCCTTGAGACGCCAGATCCAAGTTTTTTACCCTGTAGTCCTTAACCAATTTTCTCAAACCGAGTTCGGTTTCTTTTTCGATCTATTTATGTTTTTCACCTTCCCTCCTCTTCGAAACAACTAAGGGGATTGAGCATGGACTTGCCCTTGACCCGACGAGTCTAAGAGACCGACCCGCTAGCTAGCATTTTATCGTGGTCGCGGGTGTTTCAGGGAGTTGGTTCTGGGGTTGGAAGTGAATTGGGCTTCCGTCTTGTGACAGGGGGATGGGTTCAACAGACCTTTCTGCTTCCATTGTATGATTCACGTTGGCTTGCTAGACGTTTCTTGTTTGGGATAGATGTTGGTGGATAAAACAAAACTATAAGTAATTGAATCTAAACCAATAGTAGTATTCCTAAGAATGAGTCTGGATACGCTGGTTGTTTGAGATGGCTGAGGAACGGTATACGGAGCTTCTCGATCGGGCTCTCTCCCAACTTCCGTCTGACGTTGCACAGAAAGACCGTTTTGAGCTTTTGGAGCCTTCGAGTTCCGTCATGGGAAATAGAACGATTCTGTATAACTTGAAGGAGATCTGTGATAGGCTGAGGCGGGAGCGGGAGCAGTTATTAACGTATCTTTCAAAGGAGTTGGCTACTGCGGGGAGTTTGGATGGCACGTCTGCGGTGTTTCAAGGTAGATTTGACAATGCCTCGATAAAGAGGCTTATCGAACGCTATGCGCAAGAATTTGTGTATTGTGCGATCTGTCATAAACCTGACACGAGGCTTGTGAAGGACGGTCGATATACCTTTCTTGTCTGTGACGCCTGTGGCGCGAAGTCATCGGCAAAGAGAAATCTGTAGAGGAACGACGTTGGATGGGGTTCGGTGACTCTGCGATGAAGGTTTCTATTAAGGTGACGCGGATGGGGCGGGATCTTCTTGTAGCCGCATGCGATGCGGATTTACTCGGTAAAACCTTGAAGTTTGGAAAGATAGTCTTTGAAGTCCGAAGAGATTTTTATGGAGGGTCGTTAGTTAACGTGAGTGAGGCCATGGAGATAATTCGCGATGCTCCTAACATCAATTTAATCGGTTCCCTGATCGTCGATGAAGCTCTCAAGGAGGGCCTCGTCCACCCCCAAGCAATTCTCGACATTTCCGGGGTTCCTCATACGCAAGTAATTAGATTGTAAGTCTCTCACAAGGATATCCCCGTTAACCATGTACACTGTTTCTTTTGGGACGAAGTGGGTTGCTAGCTAGTGTAACGTGGTCCTCAAAGACGGCGTGGATGGATTTGTGGGTCGGGTAACGTTGTTGACGTGATGCCGATTTCCAACTCGGTTGACTTGACATGGTTTGTCTTAGATGTACCTGGGAGATAAGGAGTTCTTTGCTTTGACTGACCTCTTCTTTACCGTGTCTGGTGAGCATACGACCTTGCCGTTCGCGGAGATTAACGCTATCTTGGAGTCTGCGGGCATCTCCTCTTCCGGAGGTACCGTCTTCACTCGGGTCCTCTGTGTAACTTCGACTGTGGAGAGTGCGTACTTGGTTGCTCGCAGGAGTAGTATGACAAAGGTTTGCGGTCTTGAACTTTTTAGATGTGACGCAGAGTGGAGCGAGATTCAACGACGCTTGAGGGACGTCCCCTTTACAGACTATGTGAAAAAGGGACAAAGCTTCTCGGTTCGATTAACCTCTTTTGACACCTCGCACGTTAATACGTTAGGGCTTGAGCGGGAGGTCGGTGACAACATTTCGAGGAAGGTACCTGATGCATCGGTAAATCTCGTTGACCCTGATAGATCCTTCATTGGCTTTTTCGCGGACTCGATGCTGATCTTTGGTGTGAAAGTCGCTGAGGCCTCTGCGAAACGCTTTGATGAACGAATGCCTGTGAACCGCCCCTTTCTCCATCCCTCAACCATGCCGCCTAAACTAGCTCGATGCATGGTCAATTTAGCCCGGGCTCCGTCTGGATGTCTTGTCCTCGACCCTTTCTGCGGCGCAGGATCCATCCTTTTGGAAGCGGGAGCTGTCGGCTGTCGCGTGGTTGGCTCTGACGTGGATGACGTGATGGTTGAAGGTTGTTCCCGCAACTTGAAGTACTTCCGTATTCCCTTTGACGGGCTGCTTGTTGGCGACGCTCGAAGGCTCCCCTATACTGTTGTCGACTGCATTGTTTCCGACCCGCCTTACGGTAGAGCGTCCTCGACTCACGGAGCCTCTCCCATTAAGTTAGTTTCAGACTTCTTGTTTGAAGCGATGTCCATTCTTCCAAGAGGTGGTTACCTCTCGTTGTCCCTCCCAGGCGGTTGGGATTGGCGGGCTGTAGCCGTGGACTTGGGATACGCCTTCGTTGACCGGCATTTTGTGAGGGAGCACAAGAGTTTAACGCGAGAGATACTGATTATTAAAGCGCCGTAGTGGAGTTGAAGGGATTGCGAGTCGTATTCTTGGGAACGGCAGGAAGCTTTCCAACTGTTGACAGAGGTCTACCCGCCATCGCTATTCACAGAGGGAAGGAGTTATTCCTTTTCGACTGCGGCGAAGGCGCTCAAAGACAGATGTTCATCGCTCAAATCGGGTTCAGATATACGCTGAGAGTCTTCATATCCCACATGCACGGCGATCACGTCCTTGGTTTACCCGGGCTACTGCAAACCATGTCCCTATTCAACGTGAAACACCCCGTTGAAATATATGGTCCCCCCGGAATCTGCAACTTCTTACGCGCAATTATGGAGACTTTGAGGTTTCACCTCACTTTCCCCATCAAGGTCATAGAAGTGAAGGAAGGAATCGTCTGTAACGAACGTGAGTATTGGGTTCACGCTGTCTGGACCGATCACCGCGTCCCAAACCTCGCCTACGCCCTACTTGAAAAGGAGCGACCGGGCAAGTTTTATCCGGAAAAGGCTCATTCCCTCGGCGTACCCGAGGGCCCCTTATGGTCGCGGCTTCAGCATGGTGAGGAGGTCACGCTGGATGATGAACGAGTGATCGTTCCCGAACAGGTTTTAGGTCCTCCTCGACGGGGGAGGAAGATCGTTTACTCTGGAGACACGAAGCCCTGTGATGCCCTTCTTGAGTTGGCGCGGGATGCAGACTTGCTGATTCATGAAGCCACTATCGACGACGAGTTGGCTGAGAGGGCAGGCCAGTTTGGGCACTCGACACCCCGTCAAGCCGCCTTACTAGCAAAAGAAGCGAATGCCAAACGACTGGTCTTAACCCACATCGGTTTGAGGTACAGCGATGCTGCTGTACTTGGCAAACAAGCTGAGAAGATTTTTCCAAACGTCGAAGTAGCCAAAGACTTCATGGAATTAACGATCCCGTATCCTGACTGAAGCTACCTCGGATGCCTGCCCAAAGTTGCTAGCTAGCCAGCGTAATCGTATTATGACATAACATCGAGGCCACTCAGCAGCATCGAATTCGAATAAAAAAGAAGCTTGGGAGACCCCGGGGGGGAATCCCGTCTAGCCAGTAGTGTGCTACGTTACTATGTCTCCAAGCGCTCCTCTGTCCTTCGCTATCTTCATCTCTAGTGCGATTCTGTCACCCATGCTCATGATGCTTCTATACCTCGCGTTTGCGTATTGTGAGCCGACGCCCATGTGGACGTTGGTTCCCCCGCCGTGTCTGAGAGCCACATCTTGGGTGTAGGGGATGTGCATGAAACCTGTCTTCCCCTCAGGGACGTCGTAGAGACCGAACTCTACTGCGGGACCTGGAATCGGTGACCACGTTATTAACGTTTGGAGGCACCAGGCGCCAATGATGCCCGGGGGACTGTGCTTCTTCGTTGCGAGGAGGAAGGCGTCAGCGTATTTGTGAACGTCCTTCAACAGCGATTCCCTGAGGCTCATGGCGAGGTGGCAGGTGACTTCGAAGGAAGGCACCTTTTTAAGTCTCTCTTGAACGTCGATGGGCATTCTCTTTACTCCGTCCATTATCGTTTCCCGGCGTTCGTCGATGGACAGGAACTCGTTTGCGAGGTGAACTCTCGCCTCAACGATGTTGGTCTTGTAGATTTCGGCGAAGGCCTTATCCACGTCACCCCAGTCTTCGTTTGCGTTGAGGGGAGAGTAGAAGAAGTTGAAGTTGGCGTGGGGTCCGAGAACAATCTGTTCGACTCTAGCGGACTCCAGACATTCCTGATTCAGGTTTCCCGCTGCCATCTCATTCTCCACTTTCTCTTCTAAGTGCCCTGAATCAGCGGCAAAAATAAATTCACGCTCAAGACTTCTCACTGCGTGCTTCGACTTCAAGAGGATGGGCTCGTCAACCTCTTCGTCAAATCGTATTCCGGTCTTCGTGATATGAAACTTGTAGGCGTCTGGGTGGGGTATCCCGGCTTGATCAGCATACCAGTAGTAGTCTTTCTCTATTTCCCCTCGATTCTCAATCTTCAGCAGATTTCTCGACCCGACGATGGGTACTCCGAACTCCTCTTCGATGACACTGCACTCTTCATCCCCGCCAACGTAGACTGCAAATGCCCTGTTCGGTATCTGGATGCACTCCAAGTTGACCATGTCATCTACGTACTTCACGATGTCTGAGTAGTTGTCAAGAATTAGAATAGCGCTTTTCCATCTTCCCTTCTTCTTAATGTCCTTAGGGTCATTGACGACGATTATTTCCTCTCTAATTGAGGTCGGTAGGTCCTCGACGACCCCGTTCGTTCCTTCTACCATCGCGTTTTGGAGGTAAATCCTCGCTCTCTGCGGGGTCACATATATTATGCTTCTTATACCGTGTGTGAGCTGCCCCTGCCAAGCGTCTAACGCGGAGTGGGAGCCGAGGTTGAGGCCTATGGGTTCCTGATATGATTCGACGATCTCTTGCATTTCCTTCCTGTCTAAAACCATGATATCACACCCTTCTCCTCTTATGAGGTGAATATAAGCTATAAAAACTTTAAGCGTTTTACGGGTGTGATGAGATTGAACTTTATAAAAAGGCCGCTGAGAAAAAGTTGGAGCGCTCTTTCTTCTCCAAGGGTATGTAAACATGTGTTGCGTGCCTAGCTGACTGCTTTATTCCCGATTACTGACCTCATTGGGTGGGAAAGGGGGAGCGAGAAGTTTACCCGCCTTATCTGCTATATCGTTGGTTCCCTCAGAATTTCAGACACGGTTAGTAGAGGATTGAGCTAAAGTGGGTTGTTACGGTGGTGTGTGTGACGAGGTTTAGTGACGTGGTACAAGGGATCGCGGTCAGAACCCCTGAGACTGGTTTCCACTCACATTGTTGATGCTTCCTCCCTTCAACTCCTGAAACATCTTTTTGCAGGTGTGTTGGGATGGAACGTCCTTGGTTTGCTTGCTGGAGGGAAAAACTTATAAGATATGACATATGTAATAAAGCAAATGTCGCGTCTTACCGCTAAAGCAATCACAAAAAAGGAACTTTTCAAGGACTTTAACCGTCAACTGAAGCTTGGCGAAAACCAAGCAGCCGTTTTGAAGGCCATCACAGAGACCTGTGACTCTTGCCGACCGTTAAATCCGATCATGTGCGTGGAGTCCTGTCCCATCTGGGCTCTTAAAAGAAAGTATCGAGCTGCCTTCGAGGACTTAGCCGAGAAGCCCAGCCTCATGGACCTCCTCCGCCTTTCCAAAAACGAGAGGCGCCTCCAAATACTGAAACGTCTCAACGAAAAGCCAAGCACTTTACAGGAGTTACGAGAACACCTCGAGAACGCGGGGTACTCCCATAGTATGGACACCCTACGTCACCACTATATTCAACCCCTTGCAGACGTTTCCTTCATTGAAAAGCAAAATGGCGTCTACACTATCACCATCAAAGGAAAAAGCATCTTTAACCTCCTTACTACGAGCGAAATCACGAAGCTGTCCACCCATTCCCAAGGATACGACGAAAAAATACTGAAAAACCTTCTTTCAGGCCCAAAAGCCTACGAGGACATGAGGGACGTAGTGCCAAATGGGGCCTTACGTCGAAGCCTCAGGAGACTGCAGAAGAATAATTTCCTCGTTAAGCCTACACTAACGGGCCGCATCTTCTATTTTACCACTAAGAAGAGGCCGACGCGGAAGCTGTCCCCGACAGAGATGAAAATATTCAAGGCACTCCCCCCGGAGGGTCTTTCAGCTAAGGACCTCAGTGAAAAAGTTGGGATAAGCATGAGACGAGTGTACAAGTACTTGAAGCGGCTAAAATATAAACGCCACGTCCGAAAAGAGGAGAAGACCGCCGTCTACAAGCTTACTGACGCGGGGAAGCGCTTAACGCAATCAATCAAGCTGGCGTATAATCTCATCCAGACCTAAAGCATAGGTTCAACGCATGCCCACGTACCGTGTACTCAGGGTAGACAGGAATCGCAATCTTCGATCTTGAAATCCGGATCTAACCTTTTGTGGAGGCTGCATAACAATCTCTTTTGTCGGATGACCTGACATGCTTCACAGTATCGTCGGGTTATTTGACGTTGAGACAGGGAATCACTGGCTAAGCCATCGGCAAGGCTTTGAACAAGCTCCTGCACTTCCTCGATTCCACCGATTTCGATGGCCTTTCCCCTGGCGTTTCTCATGTACTGGCTGACCGCTGATTGGGTTATCCCGAGCAGAAACGCAATGTCCTCTTGCTTCATTTGATGGGTGATACTCAGTTTCCTCGCGACCAAGGCCCTTATCGCAGGAACCGCTGACCGCACGGCTAATTCACAGGGGAGAGTCATTTCAGTTCACCGATATTCGTGTCCTTACAGGTGATTACGTATGTTATATATTTAGTGTTTTACAGCCCTGCGTCATGATCCTCCCACTGATACTTTGGGAAGGTTTATATGCGTACCTTCTGAATCACACTACTCACCTGAACGTTTACCCGGTTTCAACAAGCTTGGAGGAAGTAGAAAGACTGGCTTCAGTGGACCCCAACCTGTATTTTGACCTATTAGCGATTGTAAAAGAGGAATTCGCGGTCACAGACGCCTACTTGTGGAATAACCGACCAACCTTCATCGTCGCGCCCGCTCAAAATCTTGAAACGAAAATTGAAGGCTTGAAGAAGCAATTTCGGGACAAGGACATGCAGCTTCTCATCAGAAGAGAGGGTGAAGGCCTTACCTTACATGCAGTACCCGTACAGAAAAAGGCGCCTTCACCAAGCAAGTTGCTCTCCCTGAATCGACCCTTACTCCTCTTCCTAGCCACCATCATAACCGTGACGATTACCGGGTACTTCAACGCAACGAGCTTCGTTGATATCCTAACCTTTTTAGGGAGACCCCTCGAGGTCGATGAGGGGCTGTACCTCCTCGGTATGACCGCGGCATACACGATCGCCATAATGTCCGTCTTGGGCCTCCACGAATTAGGACACCTGCTTGCCTGTCGACGCCACAACATTGAGGCTTCTTGGCCAATTTTCATTCCCGGCATCCCACTCTTCACTCTCGGAACTTTCGGCGCTTTAATTAGACAGAAAGAACCCACCTTAAACCGCAATCAACTCTTTGACATCGGGTTTTCAGGGCCAATCATCGGCTTCATCACCACCCTCGTCGTCTCCTTACTCGGCTATTCCCTGTCCATTCCCATCTCTCAGACGGAATATCTTAAACTCACGATGTATGTGGGCGAGGGGCAATCCGTCTTCATTCCCTTCCTGTTTCAACGTCTCAGTCCATACATCTTTCCCAGCCCCAACAGCTTCACGCATATCCTCCACCCCCTGGCCTTAGCTGGGTGGGTAACCACGCTCTTAACCTTTCTCAACATTTTTCCCATCGGTCAACTCGATGGGGGCCACATTTCCCGCGCCCTCTTTGGGGCCAAATGGCATCGTCGCCTCTCCTATGCCATGACTCTCCTGATGATGTTAACGGGGTGGTGGTCGATGGCTCTCCTCGTGCTCCTCTTTTTAAGGAACACCCATCCCGGAACAATGGATGACGCCACAGGCGTCTCCACCAGCAGAAAGGTCTTGAGCATCCTCGTTGTAGTCATCTTTCTATCCTGTCTCACCCTTTCTCCCGACAGTCCCCTGCTCTATCTGTTAGCCAGCTAGCCTTGGTGCACCGACTTGACATCTGAGGTGCAAAGTCTGAGGAGCGTTGATCTGCACATTCATACCCAGTTCTCCGATGGTAAGCACAGCCTTGAGGAGGCGTATCGGGCTGCCCAAATCAAGGGGTTGAAGTACGTTGCCGTAACGGATCATTACAGCGAGTTTGCTTCGCTTCCTAAGAGGATGTCCAAGAGCGATCTCGGGGGCTATTTGGAGTCTTTGGGACGCGTCCCCGCTTTCAAGGGGCTGGAGGTGGAGATCATGGAGGACGGATCCGTCTCAATGTCCACGAAGACGGGGAACGACTTTGACGTTATTGTGGGGGGCTTGCATGCTGTACACGGCATCAGGTTTTCGAGGGATTTGACGCCGATACTGGATGCTAAGGGCTTTGTGGACGACGTGAGGGTGGCTCTTATCAAGGCCATGGAGAGCCGCTGCTTGGATGTTCTCGCGCACGTCACCTGGCTTCCTCCATCACTACGTTCCCGAGTACGCGACGTGGTGGACGCGGAGTGGATCGCCAGCGTTATCGAGGCGGCGAGCGACTTCGGCGTGGCAATCGAATTAAATGGGCGGTGGCGGGTTCCTAACGACGATTGGGTCAAGAGGTGTGTCCATCACGGCGTTCAACTCTCTCTGGGAAGCGACGCCCACACCCTACAGGAGATCGGAAATACAGGTCACGGAGTTAGGCTTTTAACGGATCTCCAAGTACCCAAAGACCTCATATATCTTCCCCATAATATGACGTTGTGAGTGTCCGTGGAATTCCTGAGGCATGCTCCTTGAAGAAGATCCAGTTCCTCCCCCTCGCATCGGAAAGCATGGGCGTCCGGTCCATGTGCGTCTTCATCAAAACCCCCGACGTGAGCATTCTAGTCGATCCCGGGGTCTCCATGAGTAGACGTTGGGGGCTTCTCCCTCACCCCCAAGAGTATCGACTGCTGATGGAGTGTCGGGAGCGAATTACGCAATTCGCGGACCAAAGCGAAGTCATCACGATCAGCCACTACCACTTTGACCATTGCACTCCTTCATTCACGGATTACGTCTGGAATTTTTCAAGCCTGGACGTGGCAAAACAGATCTTTCAAGACAAAGTTGTGTTAGCGAAAGATGCTCGAAGTCACATTAACGCCGGTCAGCGACGACGGGGGTGGCTGTTCAAGAAAATGCTTGACGCATCTATCAAGGACATCCAGGTCGCTGACGGAAATGTCTTCACCTTCGGGAAGACGACGATAAACTTTTCCAACCCCGTCTACCATGGCGAAGAGAACACGACCATGGGCTGGGTTCTGATGATGAGTGTTGACTTTGACGGGGAACGCGTGATGCATACCTCAGACGTACAAGGGCCGATGCTGGACAAAACCCTGGATCTGATTTTGTCAGCCAACCCTAATCTGGTCTACGTGGGGGGGCCGCCCCTCTACTTGGCGGATTTCAGGGTTGATCGACAGTTAATCGAGCAGGGTATACAGAACCTCACGACGTTGGCGGAGGAGATTCCCACGGTGATTGTCGATCACCACTTGCTTCGAGACGAGGCGTGGAGAGACTTCTCCAAAGATGTTTTTACGGCGGCGCAGATGAGGGGGAACCGCGTTGTAACTGCAGCTGAACTTCTCGGTCAGGAAGACCGACTCCTCGAATCAAAACGGAGACAACTCTACGAGGACAACCCTCCATCCACCGAGTTTTTACGTTGGACAAAGCTTTCACGGGAGAAGCGAAGAACCGTCCGACCTCCCCTGTAACGAAGCTTTTATTATCACATCATACTATTGAAGGTGGGTGTGTGATGACGACTCTGGCCCACATGAGCATCGCTATGATTAGGATCTTGAGTTCTGAACACGCCTTTATTACTCTGTACAAAGCTCGTTAGTTACGCGTATATTCGAGTACATGTCCCTCACCGGGATTATGAGAGGCATTGTGAATAGCGCGCGCGCTCTTGGTGGCCGGTCATTGTTTCTATAACCCATTTTCTTCACTTCTTTTTTTTATTGATTATACATCTGTTCATAAAAAAAGATGTACGCGCATTGAAATACGCTACCCCTAATTAAATATATGCCTTTTATCTTTGGATTTTTCAAATTCAAGAGTAGAGTGAAAATGAATGAGAGCGCGTGCGCTATCACACAAAGATACAATACACAAATAATTGGACTCAAAAAGAAGAATAAAATTTTAGGCTAATAAATATTAATGTACTTGGACGGCAACTCTTCTGATCAAGGTTGGATCTGTGAA
>JAOZHB010000044.1 GCA_026015035.1 Candidatus Bathyarchaeota archaeon
CACCAAATAAGTCTTTTCTTCGAAGGCTCTTTGAAGGCAAATGAACCTCTCCAAGAGACACTGATGGTTAAATAATCAGACGCCACCTCTCTTCAAGTGAGTAATATACTTGATTCCCGGTCGCGCGTGCGTTGAAGACGAAAAAGACGTGAAGATTAGCCTCATTGGTTTATTCGTTGCTGTCAACCTTCATTTTGTAGAGTGTTAGCGTGTGTCCTCTGACCTCTATTAATTCCGACTTTGTGCTATTGACCAACTCTTTGGTTTTTTCTTTCATAGTTGTTTGTTCCAGAGCTTTCTTTAAAATTTTAATCTTAACGACCTCGTTTCTTTTCAGTTGCTTCTTAACCTCTTCAACTACTTCGTTGGTGACGCCGTTTTTGCCAATTAAAAGAGTGGGTTTCTCATTCGCAAACTTCCGTCTAATCCTCAACTGTTGCTGTCTCGTAATCACATTTTGCTCCTCCTCTCGTTTAGAGGTACCCGATTGTATCCTCCACATCTGAGGCAGGTAACCACGATGTGAGGCTCTCGTCTCTGCTGGATGCGTGTTCTACAGGTTTTTCCGGGAAAGAGAAAGTCTTTACAATGTTTACATACCATCCAACGATACTCTCTTGGCAGCCGCACCTTGTAGCGCATGCCGATCTTTCTAGCTAAGTCTACGTAGCGCCTGGCTAAATCCGTCTCCACAGCAAAGAGCGTGATGGCTTGTTTGAAGAGTACGTGGATGCGTTCGCGGGCAATCTTTCTATTCGCTTTCCTGTGTCTCCCCTTCTTCACGCTGCTGAGTCCCTCGTCATTGCTAAATTCGTTCATATAATGATAAAGTTTTTCCCGATTCGTGATAGAGTATCTTCTATGCTTCACTTAACCTTTGCAGAGTCGGCTTTGGAGCGGGTGCCACCAAATCTCTGGAACCATCCGAGCGTCGTTAAAAAGGCGCGACAAGCGGGTAAACATCCGGGTGAACTCCTGTTAGATCGAACCTATCATCATAGGGCCATGTTGAAGTTGGCGAACGCCGCGAAACGGGGGCGGCCTGACATTCTTCACGTCTCTCTCATGGCGGCCTTTGGGACGCCCTTAAACAAAGAGGGCTTGTTAAAAACCTACGTTCACACCGTCGATGGCTACCTCATTCACTTCAAGTCCAGTGTTCGGTTGCCGAAGAATTATAATCGCTTCGTGGGGTTGATAGAACAGCTCTATGAGCAGGGAAAAATTCCTGTTGAAGCCCCCACCCTTTTGAGGTTGGAGCAGGGCGGGTTTCAGAAGCTTGTTGAAGAGGTTCAACCGTCCTACATCATCGCGTTTTCGAGGAGTGGACGTCCTAAGCTTCCTCAAAAGGTTTTTGATCGTCGTAAGGAGGAGAATTTGATGGTTGTGGTGGGGGCTTTCCCCCGCGGACACTTCTCTGAAACGCTTTTGGATATCGCCGACGAGGTGGTTTCGATTGACGTTGCTCCTTTAGAGGCTTGGGTCGTGGCGTCGAGAATTCTATATGACTATGAACGAGTGCTGGGGCTTCCTGAAAGACGGCTTCATAAAGGTCTTCGACGTGGAGTTTGTGGAGGGACAGCTGAGTAGAGAGGAGAGGCAGTTAGTGCTGAAGCTGAAAAAGGAGAAATACAGCACTGCCGACTGGACCTTCAAGAGACTAAAGTTACCCCGCCTTTTTATGCAACCTCATCTTCAGAATGAGGATCAAGTGGCGGGGCATCGATCCCCTCTGCCTCTAGTGTCTCCCCAGCCCTCATTTCCCGGTAACTTGATGGTCCTTATAAGGCTACCGATATGTATCCAGTATCTTCAACATGTCTTCTAACTGCGAGGTTAAGATGATTCTCTTCCTCCCTGTTGAAAAGAAGGCTCGCAACTCTTGAATGCTCCCGGGCATGCAATTTGCGACCTGCACCGCGTCCTTTCTGTCGACCATAAACCGATCCATTAATAGGTTTACAAGCTCCTCCGCCTTAGAGGAGTCCATCTTCGAAAACTTTGAAGCGTATTCAAGGGTTCTGAGTTGGAACAGGTTGGGCTCCACCGCCGCCTCCAAGAGCTTCTTCGCCTCAGACACTGTAATTTCCTTTTTCGACCTGATCTTCCTCGGCATAATCACTTCACCCCGTACCCGTTTATGATGCGTGAGGCTTTAAGTGTTCAGGCCGGGCGATAATGGTCCTCACCTTCCCTCTCTCCACTAACTTAACCACATAGGCGCGACCCCTCTTCTCCTCAACAACGCTGATCTTCCCATGATAACGTGGGTGAGGCATCCCCTTGTGAACGCTAGGGTCAATCATGATGACAACCTTGTCCCCGCACTCATATTCTTTGAGTAGTCTACCGATGGGTTGTAGACCCCTGTTCCGAGGCTTTTTACGCAGAATCGACCGCGCTCCTCTGCGAAAGCCCTTTGAGTTTGGCATTAATTAGACTCCTCCACATAGACCTTAAGCACATCAAGTTCGACGCATCGAGCTGGAGTCGAGGTGACCTCTGATACACTTAGAGATGTCCTTCCTCCATCTCCACTAATAAACTCTTTGATATACAGACCTCCCTCACAATGTACCAACAATTCTATGAGAGTAGGATTTAACCTTTTCACCTTCAGCTTCAAAATGCGTCGCTTCCTCAGCTTCTCAGCCCTCCGATGCATCACCCGGGTCGGCGTCTTCTGACGGATTACCGTCTCCTCCATCGTCTCCTCCAGACGGGACAAGGCTTCGTCCGAGACGGATTCCTCAAACCTGACCTTGGCGCGATAGACCTTCTCCGCTCCTTCACCCGCCTTAAGCTTTCTCACCCGCTTCTTCGAGGTGAATTCTAACTGTTCTACCTCAACCTTGCCTTTAGATGTGCTGTTAATTTCCTTCTCCAAAAGGTGTAAGTTGACACTTCTCGTAACTGGATTCACAACCTCGATAATGAAGGGTCTTCCTGAGCCCAAAACACGGGCGTCAATGTCCTCCCTCCCAGCCGCATGGATCTTGACGTCGGTTCCTGAAGTCGCTTGGAGTAACGGCTGAGAAATCAGTTCCTCGACTGACTCGGGATACAGTTTTCCCGTGTTTTGACACTTTTCACATCCACTGCCGCCGCACTGACTGCAGATCCACTTCGCTTGAGGAATCCCCCGAACAAGCTTTCGATAACGGCCGTACACGAAAAGCGAGTTGACCTTGAGGGAGATGTTCTCCGTAAAGGGGTTGACGGTGACTAGGATATCTGGCCTCTTGAAGGCTACTTCCTTTCCCGTGGCCTTCACGACACGTTTTCCAATTTCCCTACTGAAGTCACTGCGGATGCTCTCTCCCCAACGCACTTTGAACCGAGCCCTCAACTCGTCCTCCCGGTCCTCAACCCGATCACCAGCCCTCACGCCAACGAGAAAACTGTTATATTCATAACTGGAAAGCCTCTCCACCACTTTTTCACTTAACCCGTCAAGGCGTGTAAAAGCGTTACCGCAGAGGTAACACGAGGTCTCCCCCAACTCGACCTCGACCCCCAGCGCTTGGAGAGTTGCGAAAGATAATTCCGAGAATCCGTTGACAGCCACCTGCCTTAAAAGAGTCTTGCCCGCTTCGTCCTTTTCCAACAGCAATTTACTCCCCTCAAGGACTAAAAGCCGCTTAATTGCCGTTCCTCTCTCCCCGTTTGTAAGGCCATGGCCAAGTATGGAAAACTGTCTTCCAAGACAGTGGTCACACAGGGGATACTGCTCCAACAGCGTCGTAGCTTTTTCAACGACCCCCATGCTCCCGATCACCTGCAACGTCACGGAACAACACCGTACTAAGCCTTTCACTACTTCATTTGACCCATCATCTTCCGTAGAAAGGGTGGGACCTTCCTCTTTCCCATGGACCTCATGAGCCGTCTCATTGTAGAGTGCTGTTTTATGAGTTCCTTCACTTCTTTATCGCTCGTTCCAGAACCCCGCGCTACGCGTCTGATCCTGGACGAATTGAGAATCTTCGGCTCTTCCCGCTCCTCCCTCGTCATGGACTGGAGTATATACTTCCACTTCTTAATCCGGTCTTCAGCGACCTCCACCGCCTCTTCTGGGACTCTGTGGGATACACCAGGAATCATCTGTAGGACACGCTTCAAAGGACCCATGCCACTCATCGCCTCTAACTGCTCGTACATGTCCATCAGAGTGAACTTCCCCTTCAGAATGTCCTTCGCCTTCTTTTCGGGCACTATTACCTCGGCTTCTCGAACCCGCTGAACCAGTCCCTCGATGTCACCCATTCCAAGGAGCCTACCAACAAACCGGGACGGATCAAAGGGTTCAATCTCCTCAACCCCCTCGCCAACGCCGATAAACTTGATGGGAACACCTGTGGCCGCAGCCGCGGATAACGCGCCACCCCCCCGGGCCGAGCCATCAAGCTTAGCGAGGAGGATAGACCCTATCTTCGTTGCTTCATGGAAGGCTTTGGCTTGGACGTACGCTTGCTGTCCAATCGTCGCATCAATGACCAGAATCACCTCATCGGGCGTCACTGCTTGAGCGATCTCACCCATCTCCTTAATCAGGTTCAGCTCATCCTTATGTCTCCCCGCCGTGTCAAGCAGAATCACCTCGAAGCCCTCTTGTCTAAAGCCCTCCACCCCTTCAGCGGCAATCCTGAGGGAGTTCTTTTCACCGGGTCTCCCGTAGATGGGAAGCTTCATCGCGTCAGCAAGTTGCTTCAATTGGTCGAAAGCGCCGAGTCTAAAGGTGTCAGCGCAGACTAAGGCCGTCTTGAAACCCCGCTTCTGGAAGTAACGAGCTAACTTAGCGGCGGAGGTTGTGTTCTTGACAACGATGTTGTTTGCAACAAAATTGTGATGGTCCTGAACCGTGAGGTCGTACACATATTTTAACGAGTGCTCTGTAATCCTCCCCGTTCGTCTCACTTTCGCCCAAGTAACGTCCACTCCACGAAGATTCGTTGCGATCTTTGAAGCCGTTTTCTCATCCACCGTTCGAGCCTCCATTCTCGGTTCTTCGAGAAGGAGTAGACTTGAGTCAGATACCGTGTGCAACTTCGGATGGGCTTCAGCGACGGCGTCGATGGGTACCTCCTTCATGCTCGTTGCCGCTGCATGAGTCTTGCCTTTCGAAGGGTAGTCGGTGGGTGTTATCATTATGCATTGATCTTTTTTCAATTGGTCTGCTCGTACGCGGGCTATGCCCGCTTTCTCGATGGTGAAAAAGGGGTGCTCCGGCGTAGTTATCAGCTTCAACCCTTTTTCCTCGTCTAATAGTACTTCATACAGCTCTTCAGGTGCTTTCAGTTTCCAAATCCACTCGACTGGCTTTTCCTCCATCTGTAACGTTTCGAGGTTGACGGAGTGTACTCGAACATCCTTCGGACGGATGGTCAAGCCATCTCCTAAGATGACTGCGGTGTCACAGCAACCGATTTGTTCCTCGAATAACGCAGCTATCCTCTTTCTCTGTCCATTTCCCAAGGAGACGACTGCGTCGCCTTCGACGCACTTCCCGCTTCCCTGTATGCCAACAAGCATGAAGACATTCGGTTTTCCCGCCTCCACACGAATCGTGGCGGGCTTCTCCCCTAGAAACTGAGTAAGAACCTCGTACGTCACCTCAACGACATGTTCCCTTCTACTTATGCCGGGGGGAAGCTTCTCTTCAAGAGCCTTCTTCTCAATTTCTTTCGAGAGATCTAAAACCAGTTGAACGTTTACATCTGCCTGGAGGAGGGCGCGCTGGATGCTCAGATTCAATTCCTTGACAGCGGCCTCATCTACGACGGGTGATTGTAGGAGTTTTCGTATCGCGTTTGTCAGGGACGACCCCAATTTTCCCAAGGCAGACATGGATTCACCTTTTCAGCTTGATAAGGGTGTAAACTCGAATAAACCTTTTTATCTTGTAGGCTTTGCTTGGGGGTATTTCCCTCAAAGACTAAACTAGCTAGCTTAACAATAGATTACTCCTTTATGCATTCTTTGGAAGGACACCTAAATCTTAGAGTACAAGACATCATTCAGATTTTGTCCAGAGTAACTCAAGACAATCTATAATAAAGCAGGATTAAAGGTACTTTATTGATTTCTTATTTATATAATTAAATATTATAATGGCTAGCTAGAAAAAAGATAAATTAATGAATCCTGATTTATTCATTCTTCATTTAAGGTTTAAGAATTAATTAGATAGAGAGATCTAGCTAGTTACTCTATGCGTAACGAGCGGTATCTTTCCTGCTATAGCTTTATAGATTAGAAGTCCACCAAATGTGCTGATCGATCCCTGAATCGTATTAAATACGCCTAGC
This sequence comes from Candidatus Bathyarchaeota archaeon, assembly GCA_026015035.1. Lineage (GTDB taxonomy): Archaea > Thermoproteota > Bathyarchaeia > RBG-16-48-13 > DAOVBJ01. The sequence continues at coordinate 6,309 of JAOZHB010000044.1, forward strand.
AACGGTAGAAAAAGAACAGCTGCTGAAAATGTGTAGTACTGAGCGTAGAAGACCGGTAGCACGATTAAATTAACCACGCTCATGACAACCACTCGGAGGACTAGGCCCAAAGCGATAGACAAAGTTTTTCCCATTCTGTTCGTCCTACGAATAAAAAGAGCCATACCTGCAATCGTGGATAACTCTGCTATGGCTTTCATTAAGGGTCCTATCGCGTCACCGCTGCGGAGGAGTATAGCTAGGAACGCAATGCTTGAAGTTGTTGCTCCTGAAGAAAGACCGAACACTAAATAGGATAACACAATGGGGATTCCTGTAAAATCAAACTTAAGCACTGGAAACAGTGGGAACGGTATTTTCAGGCCAGAAAATTTTAGTGTATAGTCAAAAACGACAACCAAAGCGCCAAGAACGGCCGTACCAGCAAGCTTAATAGTCTTTGTGTGAAGCGATTTCATAAGAGATAATATTGATAAGTTATATATAAAATTATAACTAAATAATATGACGTCATTGCAATATTATGTTTGCAATATTAAGTAGTTGTTCTGTGGACTCACTGTTCTTCAACGATACTACTCGAGATCGCCCTACCTCATAGATTACCAGCAAGCCGCTTCTCTGTAAAACTTTGACATGGCGGTATAATGCTGCGTAATCCAGATTCAAGGCTTCGGCTATAGCCTTAATATGCAATGGCCTTTTCGTTTTGTTTATGAGGAGGAGGATCCTAACCCTCGTTTCGTTGCCTAAAGCGTTAAAGATTCTAGAAACCCTCCCTACTTCAAGCTCTCGATTTGATGACATATATAACCCATTATGATATAATCTGTCTATATTTATGACTTTTTCGCTAAAGACCGCTAGCTTCACAGGCATTGATCAACATACTGCCCGCAAAATAATTTGCGATCGACTGGAGACTCTCGTCCAACAATGAGAACTCTCTGACATGCAAGGTAAGCCCACTCACGTCGTTAAAAATAATGGACTCCAATCAGCTTGGTACCTAAAACGGGTTCTATACACGTATTGATTTGTAGGAGAAACTGTTTACTCAACGGCAGATCGTCACTATCTCTACATCGAGGGTTTTCAAATCGAGGAGGGCCATCGTTGACTTCCCGGATAGATAGCCACAGACTTCACCGGGATTGATCACCAATGTACGTCCAATTCTCTGAACCTTTGCTTGATGCGTGTGACCGTGAACCACTACATCGTAGACACAAGACTTAAAAAGCGCGTTGAGTAATTCCTCGTCATGCCCGTGGAGAAGACCGATCTTCAACCCCTCCAGTGAAACCTCTGCGAAGAAGCCTCTCAAGTCCGCGCCGATGTCTCGAAAAAGGGCCGTCAACTACTGTCGCTCAGCACAATTATTGCCGTAGACACCAATTATTTTGGCTTGTAAGGGCTTAAAATGGGAGACAATGAAGGGGCTGATGTAGTCTCCTGCGTGGAGGACCGTTCCCACACCATACCGATTGAGTTGTTTTACGGCTTCGTCGATCAGCGGAAGATTATCGTGCGTGTCAGCAAGAATTCCGATGATAGTACCTTCACGCATCTCAGTTCCCACTCGCCATCAACCTCCAACTGAAGTCACTTCACACATCTTCTCAGTCCTTAATAAGTTACTTCTCAGGTTCTCTCATCGTCGCGCAAACGTTCAATAAGCAGCGTAATCACATTAATACTCGAGTTTTCAGGTGAACTTGTTGTCTAAACAGGAAGCCATGCTCTATGAAGCGCTGTCTAATAGACAGGTAAGATGCAACCTCTGTGGACGGCACTGTGTGATTGCTGAGGGAGAACGAGGTCTCTGCTTGGCAAGGGTTAACGAGAGTGGCGTCCTGTTCACCCAGTCCTATGCACGGTCTTGCAGCGCCACCATCGACCCCATTGAAAAGAAACCCCTTTTCCACTTCCACCCTGGAGCCCGAGTCTATTCAGTGGCGTCTCCCTTTTGCAACTTCTTCTGTAGTTTCTGCGATAATTGGATGATCAGTCAACAGAGAGGCCTCACTTATACAAAAGAATTAACCCCACAGAGCCTGGTTAACGCAGCTCAGCGTCTTGACTGTCACGGTATAAGTTATACCTACACAGAACCCACTGTCTTCTTCGAATGGGCGTACGATTCAGCTAAGTTAGCCCACGAGAAGGACCTGTTTAACACGTTTGTCACGAACGGTTATCTCACTCCCGAGGCGGTGACGACCATTTCACCTTATCTCGACGCTGCAACCGTTGACTTCAAAGGCGGAGGAGACCCGGTCTTTTACCGAGACCAAATGCGGGTCCCACAAGTTGAGCCGATATACGACTGTCTAAAGGAAATGAAGCACTGTGGCATCCACATCGAAATAACGAATCTCCTCGTACCGAAGTATGGAGATTCTATGACGCATCTCAGAGACTTGGCAACCTGGATACGTGAGAACCTTGGAGAGGAGACACCCTTCCACCTACTGAGGTTTTTCCCAAACTACGAGCTGATCGATGTCCCCCAAACCCCTGTGAGCACCGTTGAAGAGGCGAGGAAGATTGCTGTAGACGCAGGATTAAGATACGTCTACGCTGGAAACATACCAGGCCACCCATGGGAAAACACCTACTGCCCCCAATGCACTGAGCTTCTCATAGAACGACACGGCTTCAACGTCCGAAAATGGGCCATAACCCCTGATAAAAGTTGTCCGAAATGCCAAACAAAAATCCCTATCACTGGAGGCCACTATTAGCCGATTAATCAATACGTTGTTACGGCTCAAAGCCGAACTGGTTTACACGAGTTTTTCGATGAGCCGTCCCTTTCGGACAATAAGGACGACGTCTCTCTTTTCCAAAGCATCTGGATGAAAACGGAACTTCTGTCGAGTTGATGCCGAGAAATCGACGTGAAGTATGTTTTTCAATGAGGTCATACTTTATGCGTTGGGGCGACGAAGAATTTCGATTTGGCTACCCGTATCCGCTTTGAACAGGTCACTAGCGTTTCCCCTGTTAACAGATATTTCTATCAAATCGCCACTGCCGACGACAATCACGGGAGTACCGACCTGTACGTTTCCATAGGTTCTTGAAAAGATCATTCTCGCACAATCCTTAGCAACTTTAACTTGAAAAACTTCTCCTTCAACTGCGTTGAACGAGGAGAGGAGACTCCTTTGAATGTTTGTTATAATGTTACCAAATGTGTCTACATGGAGGACTTCACCCACCAACTTATTCTTTATACGCGTTGCTCTGGCAAAAGATGGGGTGACTATGCGTGAAATTACGGGCCCAAACTCCTCAAGCACCACGCCGCAGGCGAGATGAGCAGAAGCAGGGGCAAAGACGTCTCGACCGTCAAAGGTTGTAGACGGATTCGGAAGCATGAATCTATTCTCTCTAATTTCCACACCTTTCACGAAGCCTTCCCTCTGGACAGCAAGGGACAAGACGCCATTGTCCGGTCCCACGAAGAGACAGCGTTTACCCTCAACAATAATTCTACGCCTGTCCGTACCCACGCCCGGGTCGATCACAGCCATGTGAATGGTTCCCTTCGGGAAGTAGGCGGCTGCTTGGTGTAGGAGGAAGGCGCCTTGTCTCACATCAAATTTTCGAACATGGTGGGAGATGTCGACGATCACTGCTTCAGGGCAGATACCCAGTATAACGCCCTTCATTGAGCTGACGTAGGCGTCTTGGCTGCCAAAGTCGGTTAGAAGGGTTATGATGTGCCGATGCCCCAAACCGTTTTCCCCTCTTGCGAAACGATGCATCCATTTGAAAGGCTAAGTGATAATAATATTGATATGGAGGATAATTATTTTAAAATTACGATCAGTATCGTGGTTGTTAGGTGAAATAGCTACGGTACGTACTCTGAGATAACGTCTGACAAAAAGACGATCTTTCCAACTCCAAAAGGTTTATAGGAATATCGGGTTTAAAAAATTTACAACCGATAACGTACATTCTACTTTCCACAGACGTGGACGTCATGCTAAGAAAGAAAATGCAAAAAAACGAGATACCGCTGGGTGAAACCGCTGCTGTCAATGTCGATGAAGTTGAGTCCCTGAAAGAGGAGTTGGAAAAAGAGCGGAAGACCTCGAAAGAGCACCTCAACAAACTCAAATATCTTCAAGCTGACTTCGAAAATTATAAAAAGAGAGTTACCCGAGAAATCGGTGACGCCATAACTTTTGGAAACCAAAAATTAATTACAGAGTTTTTAACAGTGTTAGACGAATTAGAATATGCAATTAACGCAGGTAAAAACAGTAGTAATAAGGATGCCTTACTTCACGGGGTGGAAATAACCCTGAAAAAACTTATTGGACTTCTTGAAAAAGAGGGGCTTTCAAAGATCGAAACCCTCGGAAAAGCATTTAATCCCCTCACTCATGAAGTCGTGCAAAGGGTTTCAGGGAGCGACGGTGAAGAATTAATTGTCGAAGAGATAAGAGCGGGCTTTACCCTGAAAGGTAAGGTTATCCGCCCAAGCCTCGTCAAGATTGGGTATCAACCGTCTACTGATTCCAGTTTTTCTAACAAAGGTGAAAAAAATGAGTGAATCTGAAAAAAAGGAAAAAATCTTGGGAATTGACTTAGGCACAACAAACTCAGCAGCTGCAATAATTGAAGCAGGCAGACCTATGATCATTCCAAGCGCCGAAGGCCCCACCTTAGCGGGTAAAATGTTTCCTTCAGTCGTAGCTTTCACCAAGGATGGACAGCTCCTCATAGGCGACTCCGCTGTGAGACAAGCTGTTACAAATCCTGAGGGGACTATACGAGAGATAAAACGAAAAATGGGCACCAACTACAAGGTAACCATACAAGGGAAGGAATACACCCCCCAACAGATCTCCTCATTCATCCTTCAGAAGATAAAGAAGGATGCTGAAGCTTTTCTGGGCTACACCATCAACAAGGCAGTGATTACCGTCCCTGCCCACTTCAACGATAACCAGCGACAGGCGACGAAGGACGCTGGCGAAATCGCTGGCTTAGACGTTGCGAGAACGGTCAACGAGCCCACCGCCGCGTGTCTCGCTTATGGCATCGATAAACTTGAAAAAGAATTGAAGATCATGGTCTTCAGCTTTGGCGGAGGAACTAACGACACCACTTTAATGGATTTTGGTGGTGGAGTATTCCAAGTCATATCCACGAGCGGTGATACACAGACTGGAGGGGCGGACATAGATTATGCTGTTGTTGATTATTTGGTAGAGGAGTTTAAGCGACAGACAAGAATTGACCTTCGAAGTGATAAAACGGCTATGGCTCGACTTAAAGAGTCAGGGGAAAAAGCGAAGATCGAGCTGTCAAACCTGTTCACAACCGAGGTGAGCCTCCCCTTCATTTCTTCGGATCAGGGTGAACCCAAACATCTGCAGATCGCCTTGACCCGCACAAAACTTGAGCAGCTGGCCTTACCCATCGTCCAACGAATACGGGCACCTATACTGAAAGTGCTTTCCGACGCCAAACTCACACCACAAGACATCGACAACATCATCCTCATCGGTGGGCAGACTCGGATGCCCCTCATACGAAAATTCGTTGAAGACATTATGAATAAACCCGCAGAGAGTGGAATCGACCCCATGGAGTGTGTGGCCGTAGGTGCCGCGATTCAAGGAGGTGTCTTAGCCGGAGAGGTGAAGGACCTGTTGCTCCTCGACGTAACCCCTCTCTCCTTAGGCGTCGAGACTTTGGGCAGCGTATTTACGAAATTGATTGAACGCAATACCACCATTCCCACCAAAAAGAGCCAGATCTTTACCACGGCAGCGGACAACCAGAACACGGTCACCATCAACGTGCTGCAAGGCGAAAGAACCATGGCGTCCGATAATCTCTCCTTAGGCATGTTCAACCTCACAGGAATCCCAACTGCGCCTCGAGGAGTTCCTCAAATCGAGGTGACCTTCGACATCGATGCCAACGGAATACTGAATGTTTCCGCCAAGGACTTGGGTACAAATAAGGAACAGACGATCACTATCACCGCGTCAACGAAGCTCTCTGACGAAGAGAAGGATCGAATGGTGCGGGAATCGGAGCAATTTGCGGAGCAGGACCGGAGACAGAAGGAGGAAGCAGACGCTCGGAACAATGCGGACTCCTTGATCTACACCGCAGAGAGGACCAAGAAGGACCTCGGCGAAAAAATCGCTAAGGCAGACGTGGATCGCATAGACCAAGCCATTGAAGCATTAAGGCAAGCGTTAGCTGGAAAGGACGTGGAAGCCATTAAAGCCAGATCCGAGGAAGTAACTAACGTGTTACAGGAAGTGGGTACCGCCGTTTATCAACAAACAGCTCAGCAACAGGCGCAACAAGGAACACAACAAGCCCAGCAACCTGGATCGACGGAGGCAAATGGTGCGGGAGATCAGGATCGAGTGGTCGACGCAGATTATCGAGTGGTCGATGAAGATAAAAAGTAACGCTTCGCTTTCCCCTCCAATATTTAATGGTTGACGGGCGATGGAAAAGAGGGACTACTATACTGTTCTAGGCGTGTCCAAAAACGCTAGCAAGGAAGACTTAAAAAGCGCGTATCGAAAACTAGCCTTACAATATCATCCAGACAGGAATAAAGAGCCGGATTCTGAAGAAAAGTTCAAGGAGCTTTCCGAAGCCTACGCCGTCCTATCGGACGACGAAAAACGAAAGCAATACGACCTCTTTGGCCACGCTGGTATAGGCCAGCGATACAGTCAGGAAGACATTTTCAGAGGCGCCAACTTCAACGACATCTTTCGTGATCTTGGCTTTGGATTTGGCGGGTTCAACAGCATCTTCGACGTCTTCTTCGGAGGTCAAAGGCCACGTACCTATGGACCGCAAAGGGGAGCCAACCTACAGTATGACTTAGAAATTACGTTAGAAGAGGTGGCTTCCGGAGTTGAAAAGGCAATCACTCTTCCTCGAAATGAAACCTGCGATGTCTGCCATGGTAGTGGCGCGCGTCCAGGGACAAAGCCTCAAACCTGTTCTCACTGTCAGGGAACTGGGCGAGTAGAACATTCCCGATCCACAGGCTTTGCTCAATTCATTCAAGTAGCCACCTGTAATCAGTGTCGTGGAACAGGAAAAATCATTGAATCTCCATGTAATACTTGTAGTGGAACAGGTTTAGTCTCCAGAGAGAGACGAATAGAGGTAAACATACCGGCTGGTGTAGAAAACGGGTCGAGACTGAGACTCAGTGGCTGGGGAGAAGCAGGAGTGAAGGGCGGTCCTCCAGGAGACTTGTACGTGGTAGTGCACGTGAAACCCCATGAAGTCTTCCAAAGAAACAACAGTGACCTCCTCACAGAGGTCCCCATCGGGTTTTCACAGGCAGCCCTCGGGGCTGAAATTGAGGTCCCAACAATTGAAGGTAAAGCCAAATTAACGATTCCTTCTGGGACTCAGACTCACACAGTGTTTCGATTGAGGGGGAAGGGTCTGCCAAGAGTTCGTGGCTTTGGCCGAGGAAACGAACTTGTCAGAGTCATTGTGAAGACACCCACCAAACTTTCATCCAATCAAAGACAACTCCTCATGGACTTGGCTACGGAAATGAAGGAAACGGTCAAGAAAAAAAGAGGCTTATTTGGTTAAATCTTTCTGAAAAGACCGCATCCCTCCTCTCAGATCTGCAGTGGATTAAGAACGTTGATACAAAAGGTTGTACCCGCTCTTTCACTCATGGAAAAGATACGGGGACTATCCTTTCTAACCATAGAGCAAGGATTGTCTGCAGGAGTAGAACGAAGTTCCAATGCTCTTCATCTACCAATATCTGGCTCGATACCACATTCTTCAAAGACACAGTCACCTCATTGGTCTCCGGAATCACGAACCTCGATGAACTCAGAGAGAAGACATCCTTCACTCATAATCCAACCCTAAAAACACAACTTGCTATTTTTACTCTAAACGATGATTTTTAAGTCAAGGAACGTCATTTAGAGTGAAAAAGTTTAAAGCGACCTTCGTAATCAGGATACTTTTAAATGGGGTTTCAGCTTTGCCAATCGAGAATGGAGACTTTGTCTTAGTTGATTACGTTACTAAAATAGAGGAGACCGGAGAAATCTTTGATACAACTCTTGAGGAGGAGGCCAAAACTGGCGGAATCTTCAAGGGAGACGCGTTATATGAACCCATGTTGATCGTCGTGGGAGCGGCCTGGGTTTTAAAGGAGTTAGATCAGTCTCTGATAGGTCTTGAAGTGGAGACACCGACGGTTATTGAGATACCTCCGGAAAAAGGCTTTGGGTTACGGGATCCAAGTAAGATCCGACTTGTGCCAGTACGTAGATTCCGGAATAAGAAGGTCAACCTTTATCCTGGAGCTCAGATAGACGTGGATGGCAACTTGGCTGTGGTTAGGAGTGTGGGTTCGGGGCGGGTTCAACTCGACTTTAATCCTCCACTAGCCGGTAAAACACTGATCTACGATTTGACGGTAAAATCCAAACTCGAAGATGAAGAGGAGAAGATTATCGCCCTCATTCACCGGAGAATACCCTCCGTTGAAGTAGCTGAGTTCAAAGTACAGATCGAGGAAAAAGAGATCTCCATCGACTTACCTGACGACTCCTTCTACCTAGAAGGGGTGCAATATGCAAAAAGGGGAATTGCATCCGACATCCAGAGATTCTTTCCGAGATTCGAGAAGATAATGTTCGTGGAAAGCTTCATTAAGGCGGCTCCGGCACCCGACGAAAAACCACTAGAACCAGAGGCCGTTCAAGGGGACACTGAATCGGATCAATGAGCTCCAAGAGCTTCCCCTTATCCCCCTCTTTAAGGCCATGTGGCACGCAATTAACGTAGTTGTCGCAAGAGGTTTCTCTGCACTCTTGAGGCTTATACGTGATTATTCCTTGAGGAAAAGCGTGTTTTCGTTCAATGGCCACTCTGTAATCTGACTCCACAACTCTGACTACCCGGGCTCCCTTCTCGTGAAATGTACAGGGAAATTCCTTCTCTCGAACCTCGACTACTTCGTACACTCGCTTCGGCTCCAGGTTCATCATGCAAACGTGGAATAGCTTGCAGCCTTCGCACTCTTTTAGTGGGCCCTCATGTAGAAAGCGAAATCCCTCTTTCGCTTGTTTCCAACCAACGATAGTGATCCTTGACTTCACTTCATCGACCATGCATTTCCCCTCCTACGGGATTACGTTCGTCACTTCCGCAAGAGCTTCAGCCGCTTCCCGCGTTAATCCTTCGCTTCCGAGGACCGTGTATCTTTCAGGCCTGATTTTATGTGCGAGGGTTAAGGCTTCAACGATGTACTCTGCTTCAATTCCCAGCTCCTCAGAGGAGGTTGGTGCGTTTAGCTGTTTCAATGTTTCCCTAAGCATTTTCCAATTCCTCTTCTGTAAATAGGCCATCATAATCGCTCCGACGCCACACTGTTCTCCGTGAAAAGCGGGTTTCGCTGCTACCCGGTCTAAGGCATGACTGAAAAGATGCTCCGAACCGCTGCAAGGTCTACTACTCCCCGCAATACTCATGGCTACGCCGCAGCTTATGAGGGCCTCAAGGACAATCCTTAACCCTTCTTCACTTTTTCCCGATATCAACTTGGCGTTTTTCATCACAAGCATTGAACTCATCAAAGCCAAGTTTGCAGCGTATTCCCCGTAATACTCATTCTTGAGGTTATGCGTTACCTCCCAGTCTCTCACTGCTGTGTATTTTGAGATAATGTCTCCACAACCACTGGCCGTTAGCTTGTACGGCGCCTTCGAGATTACTTCTGTATCCGCCAATATGGCTAAAGGCGCTTGTGCTTGGATGGACGTAGGCTCATTCAAGCCCTTTATGGAGGCACGTGGACTTGAAATGCCGTCGTGGGAAGCTGCTGTTGGAATACTTATAAACGATTTGCGTGCAAATGTTGAAGAAAGTTTGGCGACGTCAATGGCTTTTCCGCCACCCACTCCTAAAACGACGTCGGGATTAAACTCCTCGATTTGCGTCTTAGCCTTCTGAACGGACTGCATGTGTGCCTCTTCGATGAAGGAAAATTCGACTTCGTAATCTGATCTTTCAAGGGCTCGAATGATTTCGTGGGTAACTATTCCATAAACTTTTCGACCTGTCAGAATAAAGATAGATGAGTGAAATCCGAGGCCCCGACATACTTCTGCCAGCTCATTCAAGACACCTCGACCTATCAAGATGTCCCTCGGCAGCTGCATGTAATGCGGGGGTCGGAATGTCATACCAGTAGAATGCGTGTACTCCAATATCTTTGTTTCCAATCCAATCTCGAAATGTTTTTAAGTAGTTTTACTACAGAAGAATACGTCGCCAGAAAACTTTTGGTGAATAAGCAATTCATTGAAGCTTTCTTCGCATCTATCTGGTGAAACTCTTTGAAGCAAAACATAGAACATAACAAAATAAGCGAGATGGTGTTAAAAGGCACAACGACCATGGGCATCGTCTGTCAGGAGGGAATCGTCATGGCCACAGACACACGAGTTACCATGGGATACACC
>JAOZHB010000045.1 GCA_026015035.1 Candidatus Bathyarchaeota archaeon
CGCTAGCAAGGAAGACTTAAAAAGCGCGTATCGAAAACTAGCCTTACAATATCATCCGGACAGGAATAAAGAGCCGGATTCTGAGGAAAAGTTCAAGGAGCTTTCTGAAGCCTACGCCGTCCTATCGGACGACGAAAAACGAAAGCAGTACGACCTCTACGGTCACGCTGGTATAGGCCAGCGATACAGTCAGGAAGACATTTTCAGAGGCGCCAACTTCAACGACATCTTTCGTGATCTTGGTTTTGGATTTGGTGGGTTCAACAGCATCTTCGACGTCTTCTTCGGAGGTCAAAGGCCACGCACTTATGGACCGCAAAGGGGAGCCAACCTACGATCTGACTTAGAAATTACGTTAGAAGAGGTGGCTTCTGGAGTTGAAAAGGTAATCACTCTTCCTCGGAATGAAACATGTGATGTCTGCCATGGTAGTGGCGCGCGTCCAGGGACAGAGCCTCAAACCTGTTCTCACTGTAAGGGAACGGGGCGAGTAGAACATACCCGTTCCACAGGCTTTGCTCAATTCATTCAAGTAGCCACCTGTAATCAGTGCCGCGGAACAGGAAAGATCATTGAATCTCCATGTAATACTTGTCGTGGCACAGGGTTAGTCTCCAGAGAGAGACGAATAGAGGTAAACATACCGGCTGGTGTGGAAAACGGGTCGAGACTGAGACTCAGTGGCTGGGGAGAAGCAGGAGTGAGGGGCGGCCCTTCAGGAGACTTGTACGTGGTAGTGCACGTTAAGCCCCATGAAGTCTTCCAAAGAAACAACAGTGACCTCCTCACAGAGGTCCCCATCGGGTTTTCACAGGCAGCCCTCGGGGCTGAAATTGAGGTCCCAACAATCGAAGGTAAAGCCGAATTAACGATTCCTTCTGGGACTCAGACTCACACAGTGTTTCGATTGAGGGGGAAGGGTCTGCCAAGAGTTCGGGGCTTTGGCCGAGGAAACGAACTTATCAGAGTCATAGTGAAGACACCCACCAAACTAACATCCAATCAAAGACAACTCCTCATGGACTTGGCTACGGAAATGAAGGAAACGGTAAAGAAAAAAAGAGGCTTATTTAGTTAAACCTTTCTAAAAAAGAATGCCTCCCTCATTTCAGATCTGCAGTGAATTACGAACATTGATACAAAAGGTTGTACCCGCTCTTTCAGTCATGGAAACGATAGGTGAACGATCCTTTCTAACCCGATAGAGCAAGGATTGTCTGCAGGAGAAGAACGAAGTTCCAATGCTCTTCCTTAACCAATATCTGGCTCGATACAACCTTCTTCAAAGACACAGTCACCTCATTGGTCTCCGGAATCACGAACCTCAATGAGCTCATAGAGAAGACGTCCTTCACCCATAAGCCAACCATAAAAACACAACTTGCTATTTTAACTCTAAACGAGGATTTTTAGGTCAAGGAACTTCATTTAGAGTGAAAAAGTTTAAAGCGACCTTCGTAATCAGGATACTTTCAATGGGGTTTCAGCTTTGTCAATCGAGAAGGGAGACTTTGTCCTAGTTGATTACGTTACTAAAATAGACGAGACCGGAGAAATCTTTGATACGACCCTTGAGGAGGAGGCCAAAACTGGCGGAATCTTCAAGGGAGACGCGTTATATGAACCCATGTTAATCGTCGTGGGAGAGGCCTGGGTTTTAAAGGAGTTAGATCAGTCACTGATAGGTCTTGAAGTGGAGACGCCGACGGTGATTGAGATACCTCCGGAAAAAGGCTTTGGGTTACGGGATCCAAGTAAGATCCGACTTGTGCCAGTACGTAGATTCCGGAATAAGAAGGTCAACCTTTATCCTGGAGCTCAAATAGACGTGGATGGCAACATGGCCGTGGTTCGGAGCGTGGGTTCGGGGCGGGTTCAACTAGACTTTAATCCTCCACTAGCCGGTAAAACACTGATCTACGATTTGACGGTAAAATCCAAGCTCGAAGATGAAGAGGAGAAGATAATCGCCCTCATTCACCGGAGAATACCCTCCGTTGCAGTAGCTGAGTTCAAAGTACAGATCGATGAAAAAGAGATCTCCATCGACTTACCTGAAGACTCCTTCTACCTAGAAGGGGTGCAATATGCAAAAAGGGGAATTGCATCCGACATCCAGAGATTCTTTCCTAGATTCGAGAAGATAATGTTCGTGGAAAGCTTCATTAAGGCGGCTCCGGCACCCGACGAAAAACCACTAGAACCAGAGGCCGTTCAAGAGGACACTGAATCGGATCAATGAGCTCCAAGAGCTTCCCCTTATCCCCCTCTTTAAGGCCATGTGGCACACAATTAACGTAGTTGTCACAAGAGTTCTCCCTGCACTCTTGAGGTTTATACGTAATTATTCCTTGAGGAAAAGCGTGTTTTCGCTCAATGGCCACTCTGTAATCTAACTCCACAACCCTGACTACCCGGGCTCCCTTCTCGTGAAATGTACAGGGAAATTCCTTCTCTCGAACCTCGACTACTTCGTACACTCGCTTCGGTTCCAAGTTCATCATGCAAACGTGGAATAGCTTGCAGCCTTCGCACTCTTTTAGTGGGCCCTCATGTAGAAAGCGAAATCCCTCTTTCGCCTGACTCCAACCAACTATAGTGATCGTTGACTTCACTTCATCGACCACGCATTCCCCCTCCTACGGGATTACGTTCGTCACTTCCGCAAGAGCTTCAGCCGCTTCCCGCGTTAATCCTTCGCTTCCAAGGACCGTGTATCTTTCAGGCCTGATTTTATGCGCGAGGGTTAAGGCTTCAACGATGTACTCTGCTTCAATTCCCAGCTCCTCAGCGGAGGTCGGTGCGTTTAGCTGTTTCAATGTTTCCCTAATCATTTTCCAATTCCTCTTCTGTAAATAGGCCATTATAATCGCTCCGACGCCACACTGTTCTCCGTGAAGAGCGGGTTTCGCTGCTACCCGGTCTAAGGCATGACTGAAAAGATGCTCTGAACCGCTGCAAGGTCTACTACTCCCCGCAATACTCATGGATACGCCGCAGCTTATGAGGGCCTCAAGGACAATCCTTAACCCTTCTTCACTTTTCCCCGATATCAACTTGGCGTTCTTCATCACAAGCATTGAACTCATCAAAGCTAAGTTTGCAGCGTATTCCCCGTAATACTCATTCTTGAGGTTATGAGTTACCTCCCAGTCTCTCACTGCTGTGTATTTTGAAATAATGTCTCCACAGCCACTGGCCGTTAGCTTGTACGGCGCCTTCGAGATCACTTCTGTATCCGCCAATATGGCTAAAGGCGCTTGTGCTTGGATGGACGTAGGCTCCTTCAAACCCTTTATGGAGGCACGTGGACTTGAAATGCCGTCGTGGGAAGCTGCTGTTGGAATGCTTATAAACGATTTGCGTGCCAATGTTGAAGAAAGTTTGGCGACGTCAATGGCTTTTCCTCCACCCACTCCTAAAACGACGTCGGGATTTAACTCCTCGATTTGCGTCTTAGCCTTCTGAACGGACTGCATGTGTACCTCTTCGATGAAGGAAAATTCGACTTCGTAATCTGATCTTTCAAGGGCTCGAATGATTTCGTGGGTAACTATTCCATAAACTTTTCGACCTGTAAGAATAAAGATAGATGAGTGAAATCCGAGGCCCCGGCATACTTCTGCCAGCTCATTCAAGACACCTCGACCTATCAAGATGTCCCTCGGCAGCTGCATGTAATGCGGGGGTCGGAATGTCATACCAGTAGAATGAGTGTACTCCAATATCTTTGTTTCCAATCCAATCTCGAAATGTTTTTAAGTAGTTTTACTACAAAAGAATACGTCGCCAGAAAACTTTTGGTGAATAAGCAATTCATTGAAGCTTTCTTTGCATCTATCTGGTGAAACTCTTTGAAGCAAAACATAGAACATAACAAAATAAGCGAGATGGTGTTAAAAGGCACAACGACCATGGGCATCGTCTGTCAGGAGGGAATCGTCATGGCCACAGACACACGAGTTACCATGGGATACACC
>JAOZHB010000057.1 GCA_026015035.1 Candidatus Bathyarchaeota archaeon
CAACACATTTATAAAACCTAGATAATTAGCTAAGATAGCCGATCTGGAGACACAGTGTTTGCGGGGATATCCGAGATTGGTCTAAGGAGCAGGACTGAGGCTCCTGTGGCGAAGGCCTTCGTGGGTTCGAGTCCCACTCCCCGCACCAAGTAATCCTTGGTCATTGTTTGACCAGATATTAGATTTATTTTCACCATAGGCTGTTTCTAAGGCCTTTATCGCTCGAATTAATGCGTTTTCAGATACTTTAGATAAATTTAAGCCAAGTGCTTTAGCTCTTTTAACTACAATTTCATCGATTGTTAAGTTTACTTTCACCTGTTTACCCATCCCGCATCCACTAATACATATAAAGGAGTATTAGCGCGCGATCTTTCTCTATAGAGATGCGTTCTAAGAAACCCTGAGGTCATATGTCACTGTCTAGCGAACCCAATGAGGGGGTTCTCAATTGGGGAGATCTTGGACAACTTTAAAAGTGAGATTCCAAGAAGTTGGGTTCTTGGTGTTAGGGGCGTAGACGGAATCGTGAGGCTGGAGACAAGTTGGAGAAGTTGCTCAGGAGGCGGGTGGAGCTTTGGAAATTCTTACGAAATTTAGGACACTACTAACTCTGAAAAACGTTCTAGACAACCTCGACCCAAAATTGACCCGTACATTCTTGCCTTGGGCTCTCCGTCACCCGAGATATCTCCGAACCTTCATTCGTCTCATTCATGCACACAAACACACCAAATTACTCCGAGAGAACGCGAAGTTGAACGGTCTCAGCGTACCACCATTCCTGATACTCAGCATCACCTCGCGATGCAATCTACACTGCGTTGGATGCTATGCCACTGCTGCGGGGATAACGCATCATGAGAAACTAGAGACATATAAACGAATGATACGCCCACTCAAAAGGGAAGAATGGCGTACCATAATCACCCAGGCAGGTAAACTCGGTGTGTTAGGCTTTGTTATAGCTGGCGGTGAACCATTCCTATTCCCAAGACTGCTGGAGCTCTGCGACGAATTCAAGAATAGGTTCTTTCTAATCCTCACGAACGGTACAGCTATCACAGAAGCGGATTTTGAGCGACTAAAGCATATGTCGAATATCGCCGTTATCATGAGCATTGAGGGTGGACAAGAAGCTACCGATGCGCGTAGGGGCCAAGGCGTCTATGAGAAAACCCTAGACACCCTCCAACGTCTAAACAAAATAGGAGTGCTTACAGGAATCTCGGTCACAATCAACCGCCTCAATTACTTATACTGGATGAATCCTGAGCATCTCGATCACTTAATCGACCAAGGCGTGCACATAGGGGTCTTCATTGAATACATCCCCTTAACACCTCTACTTGAACCTAAGTCCTCGAAACAGCAGCTCTCATTTTTCCCTGGACTACCTGATGAAGCGGACAAGTGGACGGCGAAAGATGACCACACGCTCATGCTTACCAAGGAAGAACGAGCGAAGTTTCGATCACAGATTCTCAACTACCGTGCCACAAAGCCCATCTACCTCATCCATTCGCCTGGGGACGAGGAGTTCTTCGGAGGATGTGTATCGGCAGGGAGGGGGTTCGCTCATGTTACGCCGACAGGTGACCTAACACCCTGTCCAGTCTCAAATCTGGCTACGCATAACCTCATGACAGCAACGTTACGTGAGGGACTTGCCAGTCCGCTATTCACGGAGATTCGTGCAAGTGATCACCTTCTAGAAAACGGGGATACGCCATGCGCCTTATTCGCGCATCCTAAAGAGGTGGCGATCCTTGCCAAGGCCGTTGGCGCCTACCGAACCGACCACATAGAACTGTAAATAAGTTCTAGCGCGTGTTAATATGGCTAATTCTTCGAGATGCGTACGAAGTTTATTTGGAGGTCGGCTAGGAGGTTTTTCAGACGCTTCGCTTCACTTTCTTGTACGTGACTCGTTAGCTTGTCAACGAGAAAGGCGATGCAGTCGATGGCTGTTCTGGCGCGTTCTAAATCCTGTTCAACGTTTTCAGCCCCAGGCTTCACTCGTAGGCCCATGTGTTGCCACGCCTGCGATGTAAGGATGTTTACAAACAAGGTGAGGAGCACGTAGGTGTCTAGGGACGTGATGTCCATCGTCGGGGGCTTTTCGTCGTCTCTTTCGGGTTCCATGTACAATCACTATTTTCACGTGTTTTAGTCATATGAGAGGAATGGGGTTGATAAAGGTTACAGTCGATAGAGGTGTAGGGGGACCCGCGGATCATGCGGGTATTCCGTTGGTTCGCGTTATATCCTCGTTTGACGGAGGAGGTGCAAAGGACTTATATAAACTTGTGAAGGGAGAGTAGGGTATGACTGAAGAACTCTATTTAGTTGACAGCTATCTCAAGAAATACCGAGGGAGGGTTGTTTCGGTCACCCAAGGGAAATACGTGGTGTTGGATCGTACCATCTTCTATCCAAAGGGTGGCGGTCAGCCTGGGGATAGGGGGAGGATGGTGAAAGGCTCCGATGTCTACAATGTGATTTTCGTTGGAAAATTCTCGGGCAACGTTTCTCATGAGGTGGATCGTTCGGGGTTGCAAGAAGGGGATGAAGTTACCTGTATACTTGACTGGGATCGCAGGTATAAGCTTATGAGGAGTCATACGGCGGCTCACATTTTTTCGGCACTTCTCTGTACGGGAACGGGAGCGTTGGTTACGGGGAACCAGCTTGGAGTGGATAGGACGCGCTTTGACTTCAGTCTGGAAGACTTCGATAGGAGCCTTCTCGTAAAATACATAGATGAAGCAAATGACTTGTTTAGCGAGGACATTCCTGTCAAATGTTATGAGTTGCCACGTGAAGAGGCGTTGAAGATTCCAGGGATCATTAAGATGGCGAAGGCTCTTCCACCCAATGTAGGTTCTCTCCGCGTCGTCGAAGTCGTTGGCGTTGACATACAGGCGGACGGGGGAACGCACGTTCACAACTTGAGAGAGGTGGGAGGGATACAGTTTATCAAAGCCCAAAACAAGGGAAAGCACAATAGGCGAGTCTACTTTTCCCTTGAAGAGCCGTGAGTTCCCGCGTACAGAAGGTGTTCAAGGGTTCTTTCTTCGGTTTTGAAGAGTTCTGAGGGACGCGAGGTGTGGTAATAGTATAGGCGTGGGGAAGGTTAGGAACGGGGTAGGTATTCGGTCAGGGTCCCTGTACTCTCTTCCTGGATTTTCAGGATACGAATGTACTCAAGCCACGCGGTAAAGTAGCCTTTATCGAAGTCGCCTTGAAGGGGACTTCGGGATTGCATGGAAAACTCTTTTTGCAGTTGATTCATTCTCTTTTTATCTTTGGGGTTAATTCGATTGATGTAGAGGTAATGGCTGTCCTTTGACTTCAAGGCGGTGGCTATGCCCTCTAGAGCGTTATAGTAGCCTCTGTCCCAGAGCTTGGATTTCAGTCCTTCTCGGATCTTTTCCCGGACTTTATCGGCTTCACTCATTTTTCTTTCATTCAGAAGCTCGATATATCGGGTGGTAAGAGTCCTCACTTTTTTAGGAACTCTCCGCGTGACCATGCGTCTCAAACCCCTCGTCTCTGGAGTATACACGTTTACGGAGATTGTCCTTTAAAAAACATTCGTCACCAGTGGAGAGAATGAACATGTGGTTGATGGGATGACGCGTTGACTGAACGGGGTTCGGTGTGACCTCTCTTCGAATGAAGCTAACTAGCTGCTGCGGGAACGAACCTATAGAGACCTCGAGGGTGCGATGTCTGTGTTAAGGAAGCTGTTTAGTGTAAAAGCGTAGAGGTATTAGGAATCGTTGTGTTTCCTGTCAATTAATGGGGGTTATATGATCCTTCGACGATTGGAGTCGTATGGTAGCTAGCGAGATAATTGCGTGTTTTTTCGGAGTAGGGTTAGACGCAAGCGACTGTTTGAAGAACAGTTACATTTTTATAGGAAGACGACGTGATTAGCCATCGACTGGTGGAGAGTAGATTCTTGGAGCCTAGTAAGAGACCCATAAACACGTTACTGCGAAGCTTACAGCAGAGTGTTATTGTCAAATTGAAGAATAACCTTGCCTACAAGGGCCGAATGATCCGATGTGACAACTATATGAATATCACCTTGGAGGGGGCGACAGAGTTTAATAACGGGACCCTCGTCGCTAATTATGGGAACGTCTTCATCAGGGGAAACAACATTTTATACATCCACCTTAACGCAGATAAATTACCCTGAATAATTTTTTCAGCAGTCATTATGCGAACATTTAAATTTCTCTGCACAGTGACCTAAAGTTTAGGGCGAAGGGTCACTTGGGACAAACTATGTTTATTGGGACATTGAGTCCAAAATCTATGGAAGAGAGGCACGTCGAGATCGTTGAGAGGAAGGGACGTGGCCATCCAGACTACGTTATTGACGGAGCTTCCGAAGCCGTGTCAAGGGAGTTGTGTAAGCACTATCGCAAGGAGTTTGGCGTCGTCCTCCACCACAACATTGACAAGGGCCTCCTAGTCGGGGGAAGAGCGCATCCCGTCTTCGGCGGGGGAGAAGTGATCGACCCCATGTACTTGGTTGTTGCGGGAAGAGCAATGACCAGCTTCCCAAAGAACGGTGTCGACACACCCGTTCCCGTGGGCAGCATCTCCTTGAAGGCGATAAGGGCTTTTCTACAAGAGACGTTCCGCTTTCTCGATGTGGATAGACATGTCATAATCGACTACAGGATCAAACAAAGTTCAATGGATCTGGTTTCGAACTTTCAAGCTGGAGCGGGGATGCCCTTATCCAACGACACGTCCTTTGGTGTGAGCTATGCGCCTCTGAGTCAAACGGAGAGACTCGTTTTAGAAGCTGAATCCTACTTAAACTCGCGAAAAGTAAAGAAGGAGTTGCCTGAAGTCGGCGAAGACATCAAGGTAATGGGCCTTCGAAAGGACAGCCACATCCTTCTAACGATTGCCGCACCCCAAATCAGCAGTCTCACACCGGACTTAGACCACTACATCAGTGTCAAGGAGGAAGTGACGGGTCGAATTAAGGACGTGGCCACAGGCATTACAAAGCGGGATGTTGAGGTCTGTGTGAACACGGCGGATGACCTTGACAGGTCCATCGTGTACTTGACGGTGACGGGAACCTCTGCTGAACAGGGGGACGACGGTAACACAGGTCGAGGAAACAGGGTTCACGGGTTGATTACGCCCTGCAGACCCATGTCGTTAGAGGCCACGGCGGGAAAGAATCCGATTAATCACGTGGGGAAAATCTATAACGTTTTAGCCAGGCAGATGGCGGAAAAAGTCTATAGCGAGGTCGAAGGCATATCAGAGGTCTACATCAAAGTCTTAAGTCAGATCGGGAAGCCCATCGACCAGCCCCTCATGACCGATGTCCAACTCATTCTGAGTAAGGGAGTAACCCTCCACAAGGTCAGAGGAGACGTGGAGAGTATAGTGGACGAGGGTTTGGCCGATGTATGTAAAATCAGTGAAGCCATAATAGATGGTAAAATTCTTCTCTTTTAATCCTGACGCTCCACAGTCTGTGCTATGGGAATGAGTGGGTAGAAGGGCGTTAATTGAAGATACGTGTATCTGCTCCATCGAGGCTTCACCTCGGGGACATCGATCCCTTTGGACTGGGCAGGTTTGGATTCGCTCCCATGCTAGCCCTCGAAAAACCCCGAACGCTTGTTGAGGCCTCGACGAGCCGTTCCTTAGATGTTTCTGGAGTGGACGTCGAAGAGGCTGGATTGTATTCAGAGAGAGTTTTGAAAGCCTTCAAGCTGCCTGGCGCGAGAGTGAAGGTGCTGTCGAGGGCTCCGCGCCACTCCGGTTTCGGCTCGACAACACAGCTGGCCCTATCCATTGGAAAAGCGATCACCCTCGCTTATGAAAGGGATGTGAACAGCGTAGAGCTCGTTGAGGCCTTGAAGAGGACTTCAACCGGTGGCGTGCACACCTTTCAACACGGCGGTTTCGTGGTTGCGGGAGGGTTGAAGGTTGCTCGCGGGGAACGAATTCTAGACAGAGCGGAAGCCCTCATTCCCCCCCTCATCTTTCGAGCGGATGTCCCGGAGACGTGGCACTTCGTAATTGTAAAGCCGCGTAAAGCTGCTGCAGGCCCCTTTGGAGACGCGGAAGAGGATGCGTTTAAAAGACTTCACCGTGAACAGTCGCCTTCACACCTGATCCACGAGGCGTACTTCAACTTAATGTCGAAACTCATTCCGTCAGTCCTAGAGGGGGACGCTGAAGCCTTTGAAGAGGCTTTGACGCGGATTCAAGTCCTCGTAGGTCGAATCTACCAGCCGGTTCAGGGAGGCGTCTTTAACCCAGCCTCAGCGTGGGTGATTCCCATTTTACGTCAAGTAGGCGCGCGGGGGATTGGCCAAAGCTCGTGGGGGCCAGCAGTCTATGCCTTCGCGGAAGACCGAAGAAGGGCAAGGCTGATGGAGAAAGAGTTAAGAGAGGAAGTGGAGGGACGGGCAGAGGTATTCATTGCTAAAGCCGATAACTCAGGTGTTGAAGCTTCAACACTCAAAACCCTGAACGGGGCCGCGTAGGCGTTTTCATGCGATACACACACGCCTGCCATGCTACGTACGTTAATGGCAGCTAGCTAGCCTGTTATTGATTGTACTCTGCCGACTTTGCCGTCTGTAAGTCTTACCTTGATTCCGTGGGGATGAGTTGCGCTGTTGGTGAGGACGTCCTTGACCATGCCCTCGGTTAATTTACCGCTCCGCTGGTGCTGCTTCAAGACGATGTTTACGCGGATACCCGGCTTGATCTGGCTCCTCTCCTGATTAGGCTGCATTTCCAGCCCTATGTGCTTCGCGGCTTATAGGTCGTTCGCTATCTAGATGAGAAAAAGTCAATCCCCAAGTGAGTATCCACACTACGATTTCATTGAATATCTCTAAAGCTAGCTACGATAGGATAGTATTGTACAATATTCTTTGAAGCCGTTCGTTCGGGTGATCCGTAGGGGTGTGAGGTTGATTGCTGTGCCAATGCCTCGGCGTCTAACGCCGGGGAGTAGCTAACACTAGCTTCGACATACTATCTAGCTAATTATGACATGACGTTTTCGGAGAATAGTTCCATGTTATCCGTGCTTGGGGAGTCTAGAAAACAGATCATGAAGGATGTTACACCCAGATCGGCATACTCATTTATCTTCGCTAAACACTGTGATGGACTACCTATTAGGCTTCTTTCAGCTAGGTTGTCCAGCCAGTCATCAAATGGCTGTGGTGGCGTTATCCGCAGTCGTCCACTCCTATACAGCTTTTTCAGCCGGTTCCTCAACTGTTGTGGATCTTTGCCCACCATAGCTCTTCCCATCCATGACTTCTCGATCTCATCGTAGTCTCTCCCCACACGTGAGCAGTGATCTTTCAACACACCCAATTTATCTGCGAATTCGGATACACTTCCCATCCAATTGGACCTGTCAGCGTACTCAGCCACTGCTTTCAGTGTATATTTCTCCCCGCTCCCCCCTATGGTTATGGGTGGATGTGGTTTCTGGATGGGTTTAGGTTCACAGTGAACTCCCTCTATGCTGAAGTACTCACCGGTGAAGCTGGGGGCTTCCTGCGTCCACATCCTCTTGATGATCTCTACGCCCTCCCGCATCTGGGCTATTCTAATGCTGGGTTTAGGAAAGGGGATGCCATACGCCCGGTATTCCTCCGCATTCCATCCCGCGCCTATGCCGAACTCTAATCGACCCTTGGAGATGACATCCAACGTTGCACCCATCTTGGCTAAAAGGGAGGGGGATCGATACGAGTTGCAGGCAACCAAGCTCCCCAACCGTATTTTCTGGGTTATGGATGCAAGGGCTGATAACGTGGTGAAGCATTCGACGATCGGTTTGTTATCCAACATCAGGTGATCGCTTACCCACACGGACTCGAAACCCAGCCTCTCAGCTTCGAGAGCCTGCTCTTCCAGGGAACTGTACGTGGATGGGATAAATAATGGGTCTATGAACACCCCAAACTTTAACTTCACTTCATTCAACCCTTAACACTCAGTTATTCACATACGCTAGCTAGCTGATTGAATACACGATTCTCATATT
>JAOZHB010000060.1 GCA_026015035.1 Candidatus Bathyarchaeota archaeon
TCAGTATGGGAGGACGTGTTAGTTACTGTTTACCGCTGGCCCGTTTAGCGCGTGCCGCCTTCAACTTTTCGAGGCTGAAGTCAGGTACCGTATACCTCTTCTGGCTTTCCTGCTCGCGTTCTCTAAGTGCTATAGCATACTCATACACCTTTGAAAGGTATTTAGCTGGGAACTTCGCCGCGCCGCACTGATCCATGTGAACGATGTCACCGGGTTGAACAGTCATTCGCGCCACTGTCACGGGCGTGCCTGCTGCCCGAAGCTGAATCGCACCATGTCCCGAGGTGAGACCTGTTGCAAGGTACTGGACATTCATCTCCCGTATCTCTTCAAGATCCCTCAAAGGCCCATCAGTTACAACGCCGATGCAGCCAAATGCTTTATACGAAGAAGTCATGTTACCCCCGAAGAGGCCGCACATGTTCTCGAGTCCAGGAGAATAGGTTTGTTTGACTACAAGTATGACGGGTTTGGGTGTGGCGTCCAGGTGTTCAAGCAATGCCCACCGATCCAAGGTTGTGTGTTCTGGCTTCCTGTCAGAGTACCATGCTGTGGCGACGTAACCGCATATGGGGCCGATTTCGGGGTACATGCATCGGAGTGAAGTATCCGTATAGTATTCTCCCCGCCAAGAATCATAGAGGGAAAGGCAGATGGGGCTTCCCGCGTAGGTTGCTACAACGTTGCAGATTGTTGCTGTATCGAACTGTCTAAGTTCCTGAATGATTTGTGCATCCGTTAGTTCAGTCATCTCGACACTTCCTAAGCCATAATCGTACATCAAATAATATTTAAGACTTTGCTCATACACAAAATTATATGCCCGCTAGCTAGCTGACGTAGGTATGAAGTCACAAAGTGACTAGGCTAATACGTATATGCCAGCGTTGACGAGATTACTGGGAGCTTCTTCACGCCTGGGCTTTTCAACAAATCTGTTAATTCGATTTCCAATTAACTCGACGACCCCGAATCTAATTGGGTTTTCTATCTCACGGAAGGCGATTACCCCCTTACCACTGAAGTCTGCGTATATCATAAACAGTTATGAATAGCTTATCGATGAAATGATGTCTCCATTCAACACGAGAAAGGGGGAACCAGCCTCTTTTTAGAGTTTTTCAGCCTTTTTAATAGGTTCACCTGTCCCCAAAGGCTTCTTTTCACGATAGTAGACAATCTCCACCCCGTGCTTTGAAGACCCAAACTCCGGTTTAAGAACGTGCACTAAACCTATTAATTAATGTAAACTAAGGTGAGTTTGAAGAGATTTTAAAGAGGTGATAGCCTAGTGAATTCTAGATTACAAAATAAAAAGAAGAGTCATTCTACACGTTGCAGGATTGAACGGGATTTCTTAGGTGAGATGCCAATACCTGAGGAAGCGTATTACGGAATCCAAACAATGCGCGCTGCAGAGAACTTCCAGATAACAGGTTTCCCAATCTCCAGCTTTCCAAAACTCATAAGAGCAATCGCGGCCATCAAGAAGGCCGCAGCCCTCACAAACCAAAAACTGGGCCTCCTTCCTGAAGGAATAGCCAAGTCAATCTGCCAAGCCTGCGACGAGATTATGGAGAATAAGCTCTTCGAGAACTTCATTATAGACCTAGTTCAAGGCGGTGGAGGAACATCTACCAACATGAACGTAAACGAGGTAATAGCCAACCGCGCCCTAGAATTGCAGAGGAGGTGCAAGGTTGAGTATAACTGGGTAAACCCCAACGACCATGTCAATCTTTCCCAGTCCACAAACGATGTCTACCCCACCTCAATAAAGATAGCATTGATTTACTCCATAAGGGATCTCATCAACGTTATGACTAAGTTAATAGAAGCCTTACAGAGTAAAGAGAAGGAATTCGAGGACGTTGTTAAGGTTGGGAGGACTGAGTTGCGTGATGCGGTTCCAATTACCCTCGGCCAAGAGTTTGGTGCCTACGTCGCCACTCTAAGCGAGGATATTGAGCGTTTGGACGAGGTCTGCAGTCTTTTAAGGGAGATTAACCTCGGTGGCACAGCCATAGGGACGGGAATAAATGTTGACCCAAGATACTCCAAATTGGTATGTAGGGAACTCAGGAAAATCACTGGTTTAGACATCATCTTATCGCCCAACTTAATCGAGGCAACTCAGGACACCGGCGTATTCGTCTTGCTGTCAGGTGTACTGAAGAGAACAACTGTAAAGCTCTCTAAGATCTGTAACGACCTCAGATTGATGTCTTCCGGACCACGCGTCGGATTTAACGAGATAAACCTCCCTGGAGTCCAAGCCGGCTCCATCATCATGCCCGGAAAGGTTAACCCCGTCATCCCAGAGATGGTTAGCGAAGTCTGCTACCAAGTCATAGGAAATGATCTTGTGGTAACCTTAGCTGCCGAGGCGGGGCAGTTGGAGCTCAACCCCTATTTGCCCATTATATCCTTCAACCTATCCGAGTCGACGAGGATGCTGAGGAATGCAATGATAACCTTAGCCCACCGCTGCATCATAGGAATCACCGCTAACCGTGAACACTGCCTAAGCATGGTGAGGAACAGCCTTGGTATCGCGACAGCTCTCACCCCCTATATCGGCTACGATAAAGCAGCTGAGATCGCCTTGGAGGCATTTGAGAGAGGAAAATCTGTTTACGACTTAGTGATGGAACGCGGAATACTCTCTAAGAAGCAGCTGGATAAAGTACTGTCTCCCGTATACATGACTAAGCCTAGATGCAGGGAGACACTTCTGAGATAAGTTAAGTTATAAAGTGAGGTTCTTCGTTATGGTTTTGTCTCTAGCGCGCGCGCTAACGTTATGAGGACCATTTGGCGCCGGCGAATTCGTCGAAAGGGAGGTGTTTCCTCGCCATTCTCGGACTCGGACCGTTTGGGCGGCGGTGAGAGATGTCGCACAGCCTTGACCTACGGCTTAACAGGCCGTTGCTCTACCAAACTAAGCTACGCCGGCGCGTCCATATTTTTGGAAATGGTGTGTAATATATGTTTTTGGTTAATAATCCTCGGTCACTTCAATTTTTCAGGTAGGTATTTTGTTACGACGTAGTCCAGCCCGTATCGGGAGAAGGCTTCAAGTTCACACTTCCTCTTTCGTTTCAGGAAATGTTCTATCTGTGGACGCCACGGTTTGCCCTTACATCGCGGGTCCTTCATCATGTCTTGCAGGCGTTTCACGTCGATGTTTGATAGGTTATTGCCAGGCAATTTGTACTTCGGAATATCGGTGCTGTAGAGGCCCATCCATTGGGCTTCGGGTGTTGTGAGCTCTTTCAGGTGTGCTGCATTGGCGCTACCGCATATGATGGTGATGGCGATGGCCATGCCCCAGGGGTCTCCGTCACAAAACACGTATACGGGTAAGTTTAGTTCGGCGTTTAACCGTTTCACGAGACGCCTTGTAGCCCTCGGGGGTTGTCCTGCCGTGTGAATGAGTATTGCCTTAAACTTTCTATATGCCTGTTCTTCGATTAGACGGGTGAACATAGCACCCTTCTCGATAACGATTACTTTATTGGCTTTCGTCGTGATTAGTTCCGCTGTTGTTAAGGCGGGTCCGATGGCAAGTCCGTCGGGGTGCATAGTCAGGTTTATTCGTTTCCCTTGGTAGCCGGGAACAGTGTATTCGATGGTCAAGTCACCGAATATCTGGCTTCGCTCCTCGGGGAAGATGTTGAAGTCCTCCCGCGAAAAATCCAATGCAGCCTCCAGATCTGTGATTATGTTATCTGACTCTTTTTGGTCTTTGAAGTTGATGTCGAAGGCTTGAGCAGAGTAGAAGACATCTCGTAACGTGCTTGTTTTTTTCGATTTACATAATGTGTGGGCGAAGGAGGCGGTCCACACAAGCTGGGTGAAAGGCCGTATGTGACGGACGTTTCTAGAGCTTCGGTTGACCGATTTGTCTCCTAAAACGTATTGTCTAGAAGCCTCCTCGTAGCGGATGTTGGAAGTCGATCTGCTGGGGATGTCAATCGAGGGAAACCGTTTATGAGTCATTTCTGTGTAGATCGTATTACCTAAAGCTTCGAGGGTCTTCACAGTCTGTTGCTTACGCGTTTTTATAGATCGTTTTCTAGGCACTTTCTTCTTGATACCTCCTCAAATCATCCAGCAGGGGGTTAACGTCTGGAACTTTTCGCTTCCTAGGCGACAGATCCGTTGAAAACTGGGCAATCTTGGGAAGATATAGTTTGAACAAGGATATTCTTCGCCGTTCATGCTCGATGCTTATCTGTCTGGAGAGAAAACGTGAAAGCCTCCTGGAAACGCTGTTTACTCCATTCCTGATCTCTTTCTCGAGTTCAGGTCTGTCGGCAATGTACTCTTTTCCAACAGTTTTGTAGGGAACTTTGGTGGAGCACACGTGAACGAAGAAGGCAATCGGCATGTCAGGCCGTATCTTATAACGTTTCCAATCCTTCTTCTCATTGAGTATCCTTCGTGAAATGTCGCTTGCCTCATCATACAGCAGGGGAATCTTGTTGGCAAACCGATATAGTGTGAAATTCGAGTTCGACGCTGTATTTCCACCGTAAGCTACACCCACTTCTATGATAAAGGGAAATCCTGAGTAGGCCGAGGGGTCCCTCTGCTCGATGTACACGAATTCAGGTTCCAACTCCTTCATAATGCCTGCCTCAAGTAATTCTGTGCCCAGCGGGGATAGACATGACGCATCGGGCGGTAGAAATCCTGTATAACTCTTCATCATTTGGACGATTCGAACAATTTCATCTGAATTCAACTTCTCAGGGTTTAAGGCAGAATCTATACCCGCATAGTCGAGAAACCTCTGGGCGGTTATCCTTCCTACTCGATGAAAATGCTTCGACATGAAACAAAGCATATTATGACACGTGGTCACGTTGATTATACGTCGAATGGTCTCCACATCACATCCATACGGGTGAGGAAGAACCTCCTTGGGAGGTTCCGGCATCTTCGAGGTCACGCTTTCAAATCTGTAGAGTCTTCCTCTCGGATCGATGAAGACTATTTCAGCATAGGGATTAACCATGGCAGTCTGCTGTAAATATTCAAGGATCTTTGGCATGGCCCTCGGATAATCTCCGTCCAAGGCGAATTCCACGATTGTCCCATGCCAGTGATTTTTATTCTCCTGAACTCTTCGTCCCAAGATCTCAGGTTTATTACTTTGGATGTCTATACGAAGATTAAATTCGTAGATTTCTCTCTTACCGATGCTTGAAAGGATTCGGGCGGTGCCGTTGGTCGTTATTTGCCCATAGAGAATGGCCATTTTTCCTCCAAGTCCAAAAGTACCTCGGACTTGCCGTAACTTATATTTCGATCCGAACAATATTTGACCAAAGGCTGAGGGAATATATTCTTGAGGAATACCACTTCCATTATCCATAATCTTAAGCAGGTAAGTTGACTCCGACGGTTCCCCTTTTTCTCCGCCTTCAAACGAAAGCCTAAAAAATATCTTGGGAGGGATCCCGTACAACTCGCAGGCGTCCAATGAATTTTCCAGTAACTCTCGGATGGCCGAATAGATGGCCCTAGTTGGATTGTTGAAGCCTGCTAAATCCCTGTTCCGATAGAAGAAGTCCGCTGGACTGATCTCCATAAAGGTTTCATCTTCGCGCGCGCTATAACCCTTATTTATTGCCATTTGTCTTCGTTTCCCGTTATTTTTCAAATCGATCTTAATTTATATTGTTACATTATTATTAATTTTACCCTAGGGTTTTTCCGTAAAAAAACATGTTTCTCAAAACCAGCTCAAACACCAACCACATTAATGTCTTCATCAACTCGGACATGATAGCTAGCGAGCTATACCTATGCCCTCTCAACTCCTGTAACATCTAGAGAGACTCATAACTCAAAAACCAGTGTTTCGCATTTACGCCCATCGACGAGATTCAGGAAAAGCTTTAGATGTTTTTTTAATAACTGATTTTGCTGGCACGCGCGCTAAAACCTCATCAATCATCCTGTACAATTCGGAAGAGAGCTGCCATCTACGGAAAATTTTGCTACTCAGCCTCCTCATGATCTTGGTCATTTAGAGGTTGGCTGAAGGGTGCGGACTCTCGCCAAATTTCAGCTTCCTGTAATCTCAATTCTCGTCTCTTCCTCTGTAAAAAATCGTATACGCTTTTATGTTGTTCGCCACGAATCAGTCGTTCAATAGCTTCTTTAGCCACTTCAAATTGTCCTTGATCACCAATAATTGCCACGCTATGACCGTAAACGCATACGCTCGCTCCACTCAATTCTTCGATGAGCCTCCTGGCTTTTCCATTTCTCCCAATGATTCGGCCTTTAACCCGCGAAATATCTGAATCGGATTTTCCAAAGATCTCTCTGAGGTCGATCACCACCAGTGTAGCCTCTTCACTGAAAAGCTTGAACGCGCGTTCTGGAGAGAAACCCCTACCGATGGCCAAGATGATGTCGCGGGCTCTGAAAAGGCCAACGGGGTCAGAACTCGCTGAGTTTAAGGTAATCGAGACTTCCCCTACGCTTCCCTCAACGTCAATGTTAACATCAAACTTGTTTTCAACCGTCTTCTTAATCTTGCCAGAAGTTCCGATCAAAACGCCTATACGTTCCAACGGAAGTCTGACACGCATGATATTGCTAGCCATCTTTAACGACCCACTTAAAAGCGTCTTCTACACTCTTGATCGTAACACCTAACCTGTTGAAGAATCGATTTAAATTCTTTAAATCCCTGTTCAAGAACTCTTGCGCTCGAGGATGTTCGATGGAAACCGTTTGAGAAAGGTCGAAGATAATGGGTTCATCGTTTAAATGCATAATATTATATTCACTCAAATCTCCATGCACTAATTTAGCTTTTTGATAAAGCAGTTTAACGTATTTCAGAAGGAGGTTATACATTTGTTGAGGTTTACGAGGTGGAACTTCTTTTAAAGTGGGGGCGGCCACGTCTTCTTCGCCTATGAATTCCATTACTAACACGTTTTTTTCAATATAAATGGGCTTGGGGACGCGGATACCATGGTTAGAGGCTCTCTGGAGATTTTTAAACTCTTTCTGAGCCCAAGTAAATATTAGCGAACGAGTGTCTCGTTTTGTATGACTGAACCTAGGATCGCCTTCAATATAGATAATCATTCCTCTTCTAAACTCTTTTGAAGATGTTAAATAAATTTTTATGGCGATATTTTCTCCTTCCGCGTCAAGACCACGATATATTCGAGATTCCTTACCCGAGTTGATAACGCCAAAAATCGTATCTATAATACCTTTATTGAGGAGACGGTAGAGTACCCTGAGAGTTGATCTATCGAAAACCTCTTCTAAAACAGCTAAATTGGATGTTCGATCTTTCTCCAGCATTCGATCTCTCTTGTCTATTTTGGATAGTTCCTGTTCTAATTTCCTCATTTTAGAATACTGGGCTGACTCTTCTCCGTTACTCAAATATTCCTCTTCCACTTTTTTTAGTTGATATGAAAGATCCGTTTGAAGACCTTTCTTTTTATCTATTGATGAGTCCCCTCTTTTTTAAACATAGCTTCCTCTTCCCCCTTTTCTGTAGTGGCTGGGTTGATATAAGATTGGTTTAACAGTATCTTTCCTCTCGTGGGAAGACGTACTTTATTCAATCTGATGATTGATAGGTGAAGAAAGGGATTTCTCTGACGGGTTATGTGGAACACGACCGATCAACTACAAAACACTATCATTTATCGAACGCTAGCTAGCTATTATTTCTTCGTCAAACGTGTGGAATATTTTCCACAACTTCGTCCCTTTGGTTCGGGGCAAAGTTCGTATTGGGAGCCTCGACAGCCTATTGTTTCAAAGATTTCGGGATAAAGGTTCACAACAAGGTTCTTGACGTTTTTTGCAAGCTCCTGCATTTCTGGAGCTGCATTGATACACAGCCTCAGTCTAAGGAAATTGATTAAACTTCTTGCGTTCACAGTCCACTGATATGTACAGTGAGTAGCCAGAGGTAGAACGTATCTGGCGACTTCGTACCCACAATGTTCCCTCAGTTTGAGATACTGCTGCTGAAGGTACTGCAGCGTTGTCGTATAGATCTCTTTTTCTGCTGCATCTTTGAAGTGCGGAATGTAGAAGCTAGCTGCTCCTTCATCACTGTATCTTGTGCTTCTAGCCGTGTGAGAGGCTATTCTATGTTCAAGTAATTCTCTGCTGATGGCTATGGTTATGTCCTTCAACTCAAAGGTGAAGACTACGTGCTCGAGTACGCTCCCATAATCGTGCTTTACCATATACCGTACTAAATCAGTATCCTCCTTGTTGTCAAAGAAGGGGGCTGTCACCCGTACAGCATCAGCTATCAGCTTCACGCCGTTCCGCGTATAGTTGACGAGACGGACGTTCATCTTAAGTCACACTTCAATTCGATTTTTTAAGATAAGGCGTCTCAATAATATTAAGTGTTTTATGACTCATCGAGACGTGACTACAGCGAAGACACCGTGTGTGGTGTGGAAACATGTGGAGACGATGTAAATACACTCGACAGCGGAGGGGGAGTAAAGGGAGAGAGTGCTTGTATGACTCAAGGGAGAGCGTCTCGGATGTAACTTCTATACTATTTGGGAGAAAACCGGATAAACTTCGTTTTTTCCTTAGCCATTCTAAATGTAAGTTCATCACCTTTCTCTAAACACACATACGCCTTAAACTCGTCCAGACCATCTGTGGCAAACTTGTTCAGTCCACCTCGAAGAATCTGTACAACCACCTCCTTACCAGCTAACAACCGTATTTGTCCAGCCAGTTTAGCCACTGAAGTCCCGTTGACACAGATTCTTTGTGTCAGATAACCGCAAGATAGGGGTGTGAAGACTATGGCGTTGTCATCGGGCTGCAAAATTATTTGTCTTCCCGCAGTCCAACTGTAAGCCGAACTACCGCGAGGAGTGGCCGCGAGACATCCATCGCCAAACAACACATCCTCATAAGGGCATTCTCCGTCGACAAATACATGAAACCTTGTGGCATATTCATATTCCCTAGAGAAATAAACTTCATTCAATCCATGAAGCCTTGTTTCACCACATGAAAGTTCAATCCTTGGCACTGTCTCTACATGATAATTCTTTTCCACAAGCCTTTCCACAGCATAATCTAAGCACTCTCCATCTATTTCTGCTAAACTCCCAACACTCTTTTCTCGTAAACCTAGAATGCAACTCCGAGGGTGTTTTCGAGCTGACCATAAGATGCTTCCATCTCCACCCCAGACAACAACAACCTCTGGATAACTCGCGCATAATTCAAGGCCATACTCTCTCAATTTTTGTCTTACCCGGTCCACTCCTGGTTTACCTTCAGCCCAAACCTTCATGACTTATCACCATAAACACCATTTAAATGCTTGAGGTTCAATACACCGAATTACCTTCTTTTATCATTATCCTCAGTTAGCTAGTGCAGAGGAGAAAGACGTTAAAAATATATTTAAACCCTCTTTAAAGACTATATACAGGTTTTGTACATTGTTAAAACCTCTACGATATGAGTTGCTTACCCAATCTTGTATTCTCTGGCTTAACTTCGTTGGAACAGCTGAATTCTTAGTAAGAACTCCAACAAGGCTGTAGCTGTAGAAGGAAGAGAGAGCGGAAAACGGGTTAAAGCATTCATCGATACCGGAGCTTGGTTGACCCGAGTATTTTAGATTAAGCCATCTCATCAGACAGGGACGTCATCTATCCCTCGATGCAGGTAATTAAGCGTATATAACCTTGTAGACAAATACCAGTCCATCGGAGGAAGAAAAGCTCAGTTGGAAGTACTCTGGTGGTAGTATTCCAAAGGCCCCATGGAGCATTAGTTTTGTCAGTACGGTATCAGAGCTTGGAATGGGTAGTTGACCGAACCGTTGGTACCAGTTAAGGAGATTTTGGTTCTGAGTATTCATTGACCATGCTTCTGCAATTTGACTGGTGATGGAGGTGTCTTCTAAGGCTGTGTCATCCAAGCCACCTATCTTCGCCATCCAACGCCATTTGACTTCATCTCCATATAGAATTTGACCTTGCTGCGCCAAGGCTATTGTAGTGAAGACTGTTACGTAGTTGACGTCATAATCTTTGAGTATGGTGAGAGCTTGAGTCTCATTGGACATGAACATTCGTCCAATTTGGGCTATTTGCGTGGTATTGATGGTGCCATTGTCCGCCAAGCTGATTTTTTCTCCTTTCACCGTGATCCAATAACCGTAATCCCACCAACTGGCGACCACAGTATCTCTGGGAAGGTTCTGCTTCATCCAAGCGAGTGCTTCTGACCAGTCACCAATATTCGCTCGTAATGGAATGGATGACGATGCAATGGTTGTGGGCGTGTAGCCGCTGTCAATCCCCCTCAAGAGGGGTAGAAAGGCCAGAAAGAAGAGGCCTATGATGAGGATTGCACTGAAACCACGTCCAACCCTCAGCGAGAGCCGTCTTCTCCGACTAAACGTCCGCTGCGTCACGATGTTAACGAAGGGTCTCAAGACCTCGACGAGTGCTAATGACCCTAAAACGCACAAGGCGGGAGCCAGAATGATTGTAAGTCGAATCATGGAAGCGGAGAAATAGAGAGCAGTTAACATAAACGTTATAATGAAAAGGCTTTTCGCCGAGATTTTTTGGAAAGCGAAAAATATCCCCAGGGGAGCGAGGAAAACTAGAAGGCCAAATTGGTAGTAAAAAGCCGACCACGTTGCCGGTCTATGTTCTTGTACCGATTCCACCAGTGGGTTGACTGATCGTTGGAAGGGGTTAAGAACGGACCTAAATTTTGTCATGGGTAGATGAATTATGTTGAAATGCGATAAAACTACCGCTGAAGATCCAATGGCCAACAGAAATAGGGTGATAAAGATAAGGCGAAGATTCTGTGTTGTCAGGTGTGAAGTAACTTCCTTCATCAACAATATTAGGAGGACACCGATCACCGCGATGGATTCAAATTCCGTTATGAAGCGAAAGCCTAACTTTGGCACTCCAATAGCTATTAGAAAAGAGGTAAAAGTGAGTGCTGCGTAGGAGATGAGGAGGCGTTGGGAGTATCTCTTAGCAATTACCAAGACGAAGGTGAAGAGGGCGAGGAGGGACATGACGTATCGGGAGGCGCCCCAAGAAGCGAAGACGTATCCTAAGAAAAGGCCCGCTAATATTGAGTAAGCTAGACTGGTGATCCGTCCTCTCTCTTCGTCGAGAGAGCGGAGGTAGAAAAGAGAGACGAGGAGAATTCCGAAAATACCCACGTTTTCAGTGTCAAAGAAGCCTAGAGACGTCCGTCCTATGTATGCGGGGCTGAGGGCGAGGAATAGGGCGGCTAAAAGCCCGACCTTTGGGCCCCCCAAGTCCTTTCCAAAATAGTATATGACTATGCAGGTTAGTGCCGCCATTAATACGGGGAAGGCTACGCATACGTTGTACACGGTTGTCTGAACGCCGATTCCAGTCAGGAAGAGGTAGAGGAGTGCACTGCTAAAGGGTAAGCCGGGAAAGGAAGTCGATCCGATGTCCCGACCCGTGGGGTACCATGACCGATCAGTGTGCCAGTCGGACCACGAGGAGAACCCGTTTTGTACCACGTAATCTGCCACGTCGTAGTGGAAGTAAGGGTCGAATTCTGATAGTTGGTAGCCCCAGTTGTATGGGAGGGCTCGTACAGTAACAGCTATGCCTACAATCATGGCGAGGCAGAGAGTGAGAAGGAGGTCTTCTTTAGGGACTTGACGAAAAATCCTGTTTAAGGACGGTATCCTGTTGAAGATTTTTGAAGTAGCATTCTTGAGTTGGGAAGCCATTTGACCAGCGTCTCCGTGTTATAAGATGTTTATTTCGATTTTATCGGGGTTAAAGATTAATTCTTTTCCGCAGTGTGGACACTTTCCATCGAGTTCCTTAATAACTTCCCCTGGAGGTCTGAGTTTCGTATCGTCGAGGAGGACTTCATCGCAACCTTCACAAATAATCTTCTGCGGCATTCAATCGTCTCCACATGTCCATAATGAGAATGAAGAATAGTGGAAAGGGTATAAAAATGATTCCTAGGTTAATACCTCAATCACTTCCCTCAAATCCTGAATGGTTGTAACACCCGTATTTCTTTTAAAGTTCTTGAGGAGGTCGTCCTCATGTAGTATTCTAATGAAGCGTACCCCGGCGTTTTTTGAACAGTGAAAGTCAGTTAAGGAATCACCAATCATTATTGTTTCCTCCGCCTTCGAACCGACTGCCCTCATCGCCTGAACCAAGGGTTCAGGATCAGGTTTATCTTTCCCACAATCATTCCTAGCAAAAATGACATCAACGAACTCAAGTAAACCCGTAAGTTTAAGCGCCTTTAAGGCGTATCTTCTACAACTTCGAGTTATCACTCCAACCCCATAATTTTGTTTCTTGAGTAGGGTTAGGGCTTCAATTGCTCCTTCGATAGCACGAGTTGAAGCTACGTTTTCCATTTCTATTTGATTCCAAAGACTCGACGTCATTTGGACGGTGCGTAATATCTCTCTAGGCGTATGACCCTTCTTACGTAGTACAGAGATTGCTTTCTGAAGTATTTCATGCGTTTTCATGGTTGGTGATAGGGTTTCCTGTGGTATCCCGAGGGAAGAATAGAAATCGATGGTTTTTCTCTTGAGTTTCATGAAGTCAATTGTGGAATGGATCAGAGTGTCGTCCAAGTCAAACATGACAGCTTTGATCTGAGATTTCTTTTCTAAAGACTTCTTGGGTTTAGGATAAACTTCGCTCAATGGCCTTCCACATTCGCTCGTTAATAGGAACACTATTTGTTTTTACCCTTCTTAATAACTTTCATATAACGCCTTAGGTAATAGAGAGGGGACTGGCTCAATCTTTACTTTACATGGTTGAGTGAGTGGTTGAGAGGTGTATTTGTCGTTGAATTCAGGGATACACAGTCTCTTGGTTACAGGGGTTGATGTGGTGCCAATTGCTGCTTCTGCGAAGAGGGCGGGGTACAAGGTTTTTTCAGTTGACTTTTATGGCGACGTAGATCTTAGACATCTCTGTGAGGAAAGCCTATCAATCATACGTCAACATGTGGGGGAGTCATGTGGACTCTTTGAACGGGACTACAAGGTCAATCTTCTTTTACAATTGGTTAAGAAGCTCCTGAACAGGCATAGGGTTGATGGAGTGGTTTTTGGGTCGGGATTAGACGATAACCCAGTAGTGTTGGAGAAGATTAATGACTTGGCCCCTGTGATCGGGAACACGCCTGAGTTACTTGCAAGAGTGAGAGATAAGATAAAATTCTTTCAGACCCTCCGCCAACTAGGAATACCCCACCCTCAAACAGCGGTCGTCAATAATTTTAATGAGGCGAGGAATTGTGTAAAGGACTTGGGCTACCCCGTAATTTTGAAGCCGTTAACGGGTTTCGGCGGTTCTGAAGTGCAAAGGATCGAATATGAGAGAGAACTGAAAGAAGCGTTTGATACAGTCTCCTCCTCAAGTAAAGGTTGCTTAATTCAAGAATATATCTCGGGGACGCCCGCGAGTGCGTCCCTCATCTCCACAGCTGAAGACGTTGCTGTGCTCTCGGTTAACGAACAACTTCTTGGAGTAAGGCGATTAGGGATGCGGGGTCCCTTTGGTTACTGTGGTAACATTGTGCCTTTTTCGTCTTCGAAGCAAGTGTTGAAATCGTGTAAAACTGTGGCCGAAAGGATTATCTCCCACTTTGGCTTAGTTGGGTCGAATGGCGTCGATTTTGTTGTTTCAAAAGAGGGAATTCCCTTCGTGATTGAGGTTAATCCTCGGTTTCAAGGCACCTTAGAGTGCGTTGAACTAGTTTATGGGGTAAATGTGGTTAAGGCTCACGTTGAGGCGTGTGTCGACCGAAGGCTCTTGAGAAAGACTTTTATTTCAAGAGGTTTTTGTACCCGTCTGATCCTTTATTCACCTCAACGCGTGGTGGTTCCGGATTTAAGGGCGTTTTGTGGGGTGCGGGATCTTCCACTGATCGGAGCCGTCGTTGAAGAGGGGGAACCATTGTGCTCAATTACTTCGGTAGGGGTGACGCGTGAAGCTTCTTTGAGTAAGGGACAGAGTGTAGCGGAGGCAATTTATAACACGCTTCTCCCTCATCATCCACAATAAAAACACGGTTTTTCTCCAAATACGAAATCTTCGAACGTTTCCTCAAAGTGGTGGATGAAAAAGTTCTATAATGGGTTTGAATGGATATTTAGAGGCAAGTTCATGAGGGAAGATAGATGGTAGGTGACAGCGTTCCAGACTGCTTTTGACGAAAAGGACGATGTGTACAGTCAAGAGATTGAAGTTGAAGGACACCTCATCGACTCCATGATCCTCACTTCGATTTTTGATATTGTTATGGATCAGCGAGGGGACTTTGAAGTCCTCGAGTTCAGAATCGGTAAGAGGAAAACTGATTATAGCTACGCTAAACTCCTTATCAAAGGAAATAGTCGAAGGCATCTCAACTCAATGCTTAGGGAACTCTTTCGTGCGGGAGCCGTGATTCCAACAGACTTTGAGGTGAAATTAGCTCCTGCACCTCGGGATATGGTTCTGCCCGACGACTTTTACTCCACCACAAACCACCCCACATCCGTCTTTATTCAAGGTCAATGGATTGATGTACAAGACTTGATGATGGACAAGCAGATCGTCGTTGAACCCGACAAACTCCACGCCCAGTGTAAGCCCATAAGACGTGTGAAGAAGGACGACCTCGTAGTCGTTGGCGAGTTAGGAATCAAGATTAAACCTCCTGAGCGACCGAGGGAAGGTGTCGGAATCTTCGAGTTTATGACGAGCAGAACCTCTTCGGAGAAGCCATCAGCAACCATAGTCAAAAGGGTTGCAGAAGACTTGTTTTACACGAAAAGGGACGGTAAAAGAATCGCGGTAGTTGCGGGCCCAGCCATCGTTCATACTGGGGCCTCACATTCCTTAGCGAAGATGATTGAGCTGGGATATGTAGATGCGTTGCTTTCAGGAAACGCCTTAGCAGTCCACGACGTTGAATACACCCTGTATGGAACGTCCCTGGGAATGAACCTTGAGACAGGGGCGCTCACCAAGGGGAATAGGAATCACATAGTGGCAATAAATGAAGTGGGGAAGGCCGGATCTTTGAAGGCTTTGGTTGATGAAGGCATTCTAAAGAAGGGGATATTCTACCAGTGTATCGTCAACGAGGTACCATTCGTTCTGGCAGGCTCAATTCGAGACGATGGCCCCATCCCCGATGTCATCACAGACTCCGTTGAAGCGCAGAAAAAATACATGCGTTTGATACAAGAAGCCGACTTTGTTATTATGTTAGCCACGATGTTGCACTCCATAGCTGTTGGTAACATGCTACCTTCCAGCATTAAAGTGGTGTGCGTGGACATCAACCCTGCTGTTGTAACGAAGCTAAGTGATAGGGGAACCGCTCAAGCCGTTGGAATTGTCTCAGATGTAGGTACCTTTCTTCCCTTACTAGTTGAAGAACTTAAACGCATAGAGCATTCAACGAATGAGTGGAACAACTCTAACCATCTCTAATCGAAGAACCAGAATAAAGTTGAGATGCTTAACCACTTCTTTAGATTCTGGGAACGGGCAGTAATAAATTGGTAGCTAAAGGAAAAGCAACTTTAAAAATAATACGAAAGATTTTTGTATGCGAATTCTTTTTCCAATTGTATCATATGCTCCGGTAGTATAGTCCGGTCACCTCTACACAACAGGCCGACAGTATAAGCTCATCATATGACTGCTGAAGCTGGCCTTTCGAACTTCAGTGAAGAAAGCCGGCGACCCGGGTCCGAATCCCGGCCGGAGCACCATTTTCTTTACCAGCTTCGGAATAACATATTCTATATGTATCAATTTGAAAACACAAAGCAATTATCCACAATGAAAGTAATTAGGAAGGTAGAAGGTCACAACAAGATAATATATGGGGATACCTTACTACCGGACTCGTTAGGACTAATTTAAGCGACTGAGCTAAGTAGCTATTCCATTACCCTGATGGGTAGAGAAAAGCAGTTCGAGAAGATTGAAAAAGCTGGTCAAAGAGAAGCGTAAAAATACTCTGTAACTAGCTCCCATATCCTTGCTAGGAACTGCAGTACATCTCTTATTGATAAACAGGTCACACTTTTTCTTAAAGATACTCCTCTTTCACTAGGTATTCTGCTACGAGAACTGCGCCTTTAGCTGCACCCATCTTAGTGTTATGGGAAAGAAGAACGTATTTCACACCATTACTCAAGGCAGGATCGTTCCTAATTCTTCCCACTACGGTAGCCATTCCCCCATCCACATTCCGGTCTAAACGGGGTTGAGGCCTATACGGGTCATCATGTACTACGATAAGGTGTTTTGGCGCGGAGGGAAGATCTAGATCACCCAGTCCACCATCAAAGGCTCTCATGACTTCAGTAACTTCTTCAACCGTGCAAGGTTTACTAGTGGAAACGAAAACAGACTCCGTGTGGCCGTCGCGAACATTTACTCGGGTGCAGGTGGAGCTTACATGAAACTCTGCTGGAGCGATAGTCCCAAATTGGTATCGCCCAAGGATCTTTAGCGTTTCAGTTTCAACAGCTTCTTCTTCTCCAGGAATGTAAGGAATAACGTTCTCGAGAATATCTAAAGCAATTACCCCTGGAGATCTCCCCGCACCGGAGATGGCTTGGAGAGATGTCATAAGAACCCGTTCTAAGCCGAAGCAGTCAAGGAGGGGTTTCAAGCTGTATACAAGACCGATCGCAGTGCAGTTAGGCTGTGTAACAACAAATCCCTTCCATCCCCTCGTCTTTCTCTGAACGTCAATCAGCTTCGCGTGTCCAAAGTTTACACCGGGAACAAGTATGGGGACATCTTTGTTGTATCGATAGGACCGAGCAGTGCTAATCACCGGCTTTTTCTCGGCAATCATGCCTTCTAATGGTCGAGCGACCTTAGATCCAACAGCTGAGAAGACGAGGTCGACATCAGAAAAATTGAGGCTATCGACGTCCTCGACAACAATATCTAAAACCGATTCTGGCGGCGGCTCGTCGCAGAACCAACGAAGAGAACCTGTCTCATCATCCTTAAGGGCTTCAGAATAAATCTTACCGCTTGACCTCTTAGAAGCGGCTAAACATGAGATCGTAAACCATGGATGATCATTCAAGGCGAGTACGAACTGTTGTCCGACGACGCCGGTCGCTCCAACGATGACGGTTTTAATCGGGTCCATTGCTCTCCTCTCAAACATTAACGATATGGAAAATAGAAAATCTAATAAATATTCCTCTCAAAAAAATTTTTCTCAGGGCTACTTTGTGTTGTTAAAAAATGTTAATGAATAGGTGTACCTAGTTTGTTAGCGTTACTGCTTCTCATCGTTTAGGGAGGGTTGTGTATGTATTTCTTTTTTTCTTCGAGCTGTCGAAACCAACATCTCTTCTTTTCATAATCCCAACGTTTACCTCTTCCCATAAAGGAGTTCAAATCATCATCTGGCATGGCTCCTATCTAGTTTGCATCGAAGTTGATAATTTCTTTCTGTTTCCATTGACTTAACAGGAAACCTTAGTCTACAGCCGAGTATCGCAAAGCAGTATACAAATCTACAGAAACTCCATGAAACTTAAGGGACAGTAGCAAAAAATATTTTAATCTCTCTCACAACTTACTTACTCCGTATTGTATTAGCATCATTAAATAAAGCTACCCACAAGATCTCGCGATCAAAAACCCTTTAAAACAAGGACTATGTGTAATTCTTGATCCAGTAAATACTTCCCAGAAGGTGACGAAAATATCCGTTGATAGACCGTCCCCCGACGCGTACTTCATGGAAATAGCTGCGGTTGTTTCAAAGAGATCCACGTGTCTCCGACACAAAAATGGAGCCGTCCTCGTGAGGGATAAACACATCCTAAGCACCGGCTACAACGGTGCACCTAGGGGATTACCTCACTGTAGCGAAGTTGGATGTTTAAGGAAAGAACTGAAGATTCCTTCGGGGCAGCGTCACGAGTTGTGTAGAGGAGCCCATGCTGAAGCCAACGCCATAATTCAGGCAGCCTTACATGGTACCAGCACAGCTGGCTCACTTATGTACTCCACTCATCAGCCGTGCATACTGTGTGCGAAGCTCATCATTAATGCTCAGATTATGGAAGTCGTCTATAAAAATCCTTACGCTGATAAGTTAGCTGCGGGATTACTAAAAAGAGCTGGGGTCAAGTTACGGAAGTTCAAGGAAAAAGTGGGTTAGAAATTAAACCTTAAATACACCTACGCCTTGAAGTTGCTAGAATGTTTTAACGAAAGGCTTTGGAGGGAAAATCAATGGGAAAAAACATGGTGTATACTCGGCGTGAATACATTCATAGAATGCCTCAGTCAATGATTAACAGGTTCACGTTAGGTGACGCTACTGCCGAGTATGAATTTGCTGTTTCACTGGTTGCATCTAAAAATGTTAAAATCAGCTCAAACGCCTTAGAAGCCATACGGATCACAACCAATAAGGCTCTTGCAGGGATGATAGGTGAAGAAGCTTACAAACTAAAAATACTCACATATCCCCATCTAGTCATTCGGGAACACAAGTTTATGAGCTTTGCGGGAGCTGACAGACTCAGTCAAGGGATGGGTCACGCCTTTGGGCGACCCACGAAAAGGGCTGCGAATGTTAAGAGAGGACAAAAAATCTTAACAGTTTTCGTGGAAAAAAATGGAATTGACGCAGCTA
>JAOZHB010000100.1 GCA_026015035.1 Candidatus Bathyarchaeota archaeon
GCGCGTACCGTAGTGGCTTAGCTAGTAAGGAATGTTAACGTATTCCATTTAATTTCTAGAATTTACCTTTTTCAGGCATTCTCTTATGGAAATCTGTAAATTTAAAACAGCTAGCCAGTTCTTTTTCGATGGTAATCCTCCTAGTTGAAGGATAGCACGAGAATATGGGTTAACGAGGGGAAACGTTATATCCAACATCTTATTAGTTCATGCTTTGCCGATATACAAGCTTCTAAATTGTCTTGAAATGAAGCCCTTTTGTCTATAGCATTCTTAAAGTAAATCTCAAATATAATAGGGCCTTGATATTTTTTAGTCTTTAGCAACCTCATGATTTTGGAATAATCTAATGTGTTACTCTCATCTAAAGGCCTATGGTCCTTCAAGCCTGTCTGAAAGTTTTGGCTTCTTTGAATACCATGAGAGTGAATTTGAAGTGTATTATCAACACATTGTTCAAGCGCTTTCAATACGTGGGAGGTGGGATCTCCCAAGGACTCTCCCGACTGCAAAACTGCATGACCGATGTCAAAGAGAAAGCCAAATCGCTCGCTGCCGATCCTATGTATGACATCATTTATTTTTGTTAAGAGAGACCAACACCCATTTCGCGGCATGTTCTCGAAGGCAGCAGTAAGATTCAACTCATCTGCATATTCCACTGCCTTTTTCCCAAACTCAATGTTGTACTCAAACATTTCGTCGTTAGATATGTCTGCGTCTTCTGATCGCTGGAGAGGGTGAAAACTAACGATTTGAGCATTTATGTCATGTGCAAAACGCATCAGCTCAAAGTAGGGCTTCCAAAGTTCTTCTTTATCCCCACCCCGAATTTTTGTGACCCAGTACGATGAGCCATGAACAGTAACGACGTGGAATGGTCTAATCACTTTCCTTAATCTTCTTCTCTCAGCTTCTCCAAAGAGGTTTTCCAAGAAAGAAGAGTTTGTCAATGGTTCAACGGACTGGAACTGGGCAGGACAAATCTCTATGGCCGTAAATCCCGCCTCCTTCACTGATGTAACCATTGACGTGATTGCTTGCGCCCCACCATCACCCAATATCAGTGTTGAAGGCCCTATCCTCTCTTCCAAATCCATTTCGATACCTCAAAAAAACTGTTGGTAATAAATAAAAAAGTCATGTCATTTATAGCATATTCGCTAAGTAAGTCTTCATCTACCTTCATCAGGTAATAAAGAAATATAGCTAGCTCACGTATCGTCGCATTCTTTTAATTAATTAAGTGTCACTGTGGAAATCCTCCACTTTAATTCAGGAAGAAACGTCGTACGAGCTTGGAAAGAAAATAAAAAGGGCACAACCGGCAAGAGCTAGAGTTTTTATAACTAGTATCCGTAATGATCGATAGAAAAGAGCGATGCCTCAAAGGAGATAGAACTGTCTTTCTCATACCTGGTAGCTGGTGAGTGAAGAGTGTCGTCGTAGTCTTAGACCTGTAATTGAGGTGGCTTGGCGTAGGTCTCCATCGAACTCGATGACTCTCAGCCCATGCACATACCTGTACACACAATTCTTAAATAATACATATGTAATAGAAGACCCGAAAAAGTTTGGAAGAGGGATTAAAGGTGGCTACGTCAATTAATACTTCTTGTGCGTC
Organism: Candidatus Bathyarchaeota archaeon; assembly: GCA_026015035.1. Classification (GTDB taxonomy): domain Archaea; phylum Thermoproteota; class Bathyarchaeia; order RBG-16-48-13; genus DAOVBJ01. Next base: position 1,625 of record JAOZHB010000100.1, read on the forward strand.
CTCTTCCTGCTCAGCAGGCTGTTGAGAAGCCACTCCGATTTTGAAGTTTTTGAAAGAGAGTGGTTGAATGAAGTTTTGGGGACTCCTTACGAAAAAACTTGGTGGTTGAATGGAATTGAATGTGTCTAATAGAACTAAGAACCTTGGAACGGAAAACGCGTTCGTTGTTTTGAAAGAAGTGAACATGCTCCTAGAGAAAGGCGCGGACATCGTGAACTTTTGTATCGGGCAGCCGGACTTTGACACGCCAGAGCACATCAAACAAGCTGCCATCGAAGCGATAAACGCGGGAAAAACGGGGTACACCGAGTCAGCAGGCATCCCCCCATTACGGGAGGCAGTCGCAGGATATTTTTCGACGTCTAGGGGAATTCCTTTTTCGCCAGAGTCCGTGGTGGTCGCGAATGGCGCGAAGCCCTTCATTGGCTACACGATCCTCTGCGTCACCGACTTCGGGGTGGGCCACGAAGTGCTTTACCCGAATCCTGGGTTCCCTATCTATGAATCCCAAATCTACGCTCATGGAGCCGTTCCCGTGCCGTACATGCTTCGAGAACGCAACGAGTATCGACTCGACATCGAGGAACTGGAGCGGAAGGTGAACGATCAAACGCGACTCCTCATCGTGAATTCCCCTCACAACCCCACAGGCGGCGTGCTGAGAAAGAACGATGTCGATGCAATCGTGGAGGTCATCAAACGCTACCCTGATCTGTGGATTCTTTCAGATGAAATCTACTCACGGATGGTTCATGACGGTGAGTTCGCGAGCATCGCCTCCGTCCCCGAAGCACAGGAGCGGACAATCCTCATGGATTCCATGTCGAAGACGTATGCAATGACCGGGTGGCGGATCGGCTTCGCCGCCAATGAACACCTCGCTGCTCCCCTCGCGCGATGGGTCACCAACACCGATTCGTGTGCCGGGCACCCCAATCAATACGCCGCCATCGCGGCGTTAACTGGGCCCCAAGAAACCATGGGTCAGATGATGGCAAGCTTCACCAAGCGGCGAGATCTCATCGTGAAGGGACTGAACGGAATCGAAGGGATACAGTGTAAGGCGCCGGGAGGTGCTTTTTACGTGTGGCCCAACGTTACTGAGGCATGTCGGCGGGTCAACGCTAAAGACTCCGAGGGCTTCCGAAAACGCCTGCTTCATGACGCAGGAGTGGCCGTGTTATCGGACATCCACTTTGGCCAGAAAATCGAGGGAGAAGGGGCGCACATCCGGTTCTCCTACGCGACCTCTGAAGCGAATATCCGAGAAGGCATACGCAGAATAAGGAAGTGCTTAGCATAGACGGGTTGGAGCGTAGGCTGGCGAGCTGGCTAACGTAGCTACCTAAAGTCCCGTCTTGAAGGGAAGATTACGTGTCAGCATCCTTCGCACGGCTTCGTTGAAGATGGTTTCAGCAGTTTTCCTGTAACCCAGAGTGTTGAAGTGCAGGCCATCAATGGAGTACTCGGATCGAAGCCGTTTCGTCGCGGGATCACAAGTCGCTTCAAAGAGGTCAACGCACAGAGCATTCTTCTCGCCATAAAAACTCTGTAATAAGTGGTTCAGAGTCAGTCGTGGCTGGATGCCTTCGTCCCATCCGAGAAGGGAAGGCACGGTGCATCCGATGGGCTCTACGTTGTTATCGACGGCTTTTTCATACATTTGTTTAAGGCAGGAGAATATCTCGTCGACGGGAAGCTCCCAGCCTATGTCATTTGTTCCGCCGCGCGCGCGCGCTAATTCGGCTTCAAGGCGATGACGTCCCGCTTAAACCGAAGGAGCATGTCACTCGTTAGATCACCGTTTACGCCCCTATTGATAAATCGGGTAGTAAACTTATGGGATCTGTTAGAGTGCAGGAGAAAGTCGTCCGTGATTTCCTTGAGAAACCGTGAATAGGGCTGGGTTGCAATACGTGAAGGGATAAAGCCCGCGGTAAGGCTGTCTCCCAAAGCCACAAAGGTTATCGTTCTAGGCACACTAGATCAGTCTCCTTAGCTAGCTTGAATGTGGTGAAGGAGCATCTTCTGAGTCCATTGGTGCAAGGTTTTAGGTAAATACGACGTTTTCTCTGGAACTTCTTTTATGGAGCACCCGTGGTAACAGTCAACCGTCGGCCGCTTAAGGTGTTGTTCCATCTACGACTGGATCCTTTCAATGGATTTGTCACTCAGGCGAATCATCCACCATCGACTACAAGAATCCTTTTAGTTATCCGTAGGTAAGTGGGGGGGGAAGCCCTTGTGGGCTAAAGCCTGTTCTTCACTTCGTCCATGAAGAGGGTCATTGAGGCGATTTCGTCTCCGTAGTGAAATCTGAGGATGACGTGATCGACTCCCAAGGCAAGGTATTTCCTAATCCCTTCTGCTACCTCGTCAGGCGTCCCCACTAGATTCGGACGTTGTCTACTCAGGTACCTCATATAGGGCGTGTGGCGTCTCTTCGCTTGGTCCGCGAGTTTACGGTCGACCTCCCTCTTCGTCGGAGCTATGGTGATCATGATGCCTGCAGACTTTCGTATGGACTTGTAGTCCCGTCCAACCTTTGCGCAGTGATTTCTCAGCACGTCAAGCTTCTGCTTGAAAAGGTCTGGGGGAAGGGTCCACGCGAAGTTGCAGGCGTCGGCGTGCGTCGCCGTCACGCGTAGGGTGAGATTTCCGCTGCCGCCTACCCAGATGGGGATATGTGGCTTCTGAACGGGTTTGGGAAAGCAGAGGGCGTCTTCGATGGAGTAGTACCGGCCCTTGTAGGTGGCCTTGTCTTCCGTCCACATCTTCTTAACGATTTGAACGGTATCATTGAGCTGTCGGATGCGGACGACAGGTCGGGGATACGGGTAACCGTACGCGCGGTACTCAACTTCCTTCCAGCCCGCGCCGATGCCGAAGTAGAGGCGTCCATTGCTGACGTGGTCGATGGTTGCGGCGATATTCGCTATCAACGCTGGGTTGCGATAGCTCTGCGACGAGACCATTGGACCAAACCTTAGCTTGGTTGTGTCCCGGGCGAGGGACGTAAGGGTAGTCCAACATTCGAGGCAAGGAATGTCTACTGAGTCAGTGGTCATGAAAAGGTGATCGGACACCCATATCGACTCGAAGTTCAATGACTCACAAGCATCCGCTATCTTCCGTATCTCTTCGTAGGTGAACCCGTACTGAGGTTCAATCTGCACTCCAAAATCAATATTCGTCATACGAATAACTTGGTTAAACCCATATTTATTCTTGCATTTGAAGTCGTTGATTGCCATTGTCCTACTGTCCAAGTCCTTTGGAGTGTTTAAGGTCATAGGTACTTATGTGATTAAGGACCTGCGGAGGCGAGATATTTAGGTTAGACATAAAAAAGGGTGATGCGTTCAGTGTATGTGCGGGTTGAACAAAGTCATGCCAATGGCTTATGGGTTGAAGGTTTCGAAGAGGCTTGGAGAGAGAGCGATAAAGACCGTCTCACAGCTAACGTTGATTGACAGAGAGTTAAAGATACGGGACGTCGAGGACTCGCTGGTCATTCCCCTGACAAGAGCTCCCTCCGAGGAAGAAGGGAAGAAGCTCAAAGAGGCTCTTTACTCCTTCGAGTGGGTACGGGACAGTTTCCCTAAGAGGGCGAGGGCGGTGAAGTCGCTGGTTGAGGCGTTGAAAAACGATCTTACGCCCGATCTTCTAACATATTTACCCAAGTCCATGGACATCGTGGGCAGCATCGCCATCGTTAACATCTCCCCAGAGCTTGAGGCGTGGAAGCACCGTGTGGGAAGCGCTATCTTACAGGTGAACAGGAACGTGGAGACGGTCTTGGCGAAGGCAGGACATGTTCAAGGCAAACATCGGTTGAGGCGGTTTAAAGTCATCGCTGGAACGGGGGAAACTGAGGTCGTTCACAGGGAGTATGGCTGTACATACCAGTTGGATCCGACAGAAGTGTATTTCACTCCTAGGCTCTCGGAGGAGCGGCGGCGAGTGGTTGAGCAAGTGAGGAAGGGGGAGACAATTGTGGACATGTTCGCCAGTGTAGGCCCCTTTGCAATTCAGATCGCAAAAACCTGTGAAAACGTCACCGTCTACGCAGTCGATGTGAACGAGAAGGCTTACTACTTTTTAAAACGAAATGTAAGGGCGAACGGAGTTGAAAAAAGAGTGATACCCGTCCTTGGAGACGTCCGAGGGCTAGTTGAAAGGTTTGAAGGCGTTTCTGACAGGGTGATATTGGATCTGCCGGAGAAGGCATTGGAGTTCATCGACGTCGCATGTAGGCTACTAAAACCGGGGGGAGGAAGGATGCACTACTACTGTTTTCAGTCTGAACCCTCCGTGTTGGAGAAGGCTGAGGAAGGCCTTCGAGTGAACGTTGCAGAAGCGAACAGGGTTCTGCAGGACGTTGTGTACAAGCAGCGTCTCAGACAAATCGCACCCCGGAGATGGCAGGTCGTATTGGACGCTACCGTGTGTTAAGCCTCTGCGATGAGGGTGATAGTCGCTTTTAACCGGTGATTCTGAAGACGTCGGATGAGGTCCCTCGAAAAATCTGTGGACGCCTTGTCCGACCGGATCATCAGTGTGCGACTGCATGTGAAGCGGCTTTTCCTCGCGACGAAAGATTTTTTGTGGGCGTAAGACAGTTTGGGGCTTCCCCACCCCACCGCTCTCTCCTCTACGTCACCCGCCCGTACGATTACGGTGATTTTAGTGTCGTCTCTTCTAGCTAGCTTTTTAAAGTCTTCACTTAAGTCGGCTACGCCCTTTGAAGCGTTGACAGCGATGATGCAATCACCCCGTCTTGTCAGAGTCTTTTCGGTGGTAACCTCAAACGTCTTACGGTTTTCCCCAGTGACGTTTGGGTGGCCCCAAGCCTCCAAGGCCTCAACAACCCTCATATAGAAGACACCAGTTAATCAAGATAGGTCAATCGCCCATTTATGCTATACGAAACGGTTTTGCAAAGATGATTAACAGAAACAGAAGCTTCAAGGAGGAAAGGGAACAAGCGGTAGAAAGGCTCGTGGGCATGGGGTATCTTCGGTCGCGAGAAGTGATTCGCGCCATGAAGATGGTGCCTCGGGAAGAATTTCTCCCAGAATCTTTGAGGAAGCGGGCCTACGTTGATACACCCCTCTCAATAGGCTATGGGCAGACTATCTCCGCCCTCCACATGGTCGCTATGATGGCTGACGCCTTAAACCTGGAGACGGGTCAAATAATTCTTGAAGTGGGGTGTGGCAGCGGCTATCATGCAGCAGTCATCGCGGAGGTGGTGGCTCCAAAGAGTGGCGGGCGACAGGGACACGTGTACAGCATTGAGATCGTGCCGGGACTGGTTCACTTTGCGCGGGAGAACCTTCGACGAGCTGGCTATGAGGAGCAGGTCACCGCGATTTTGGGGGACGGCTCTCTAGGCTATTTTGATCAAGCACCCTATGACAGGATTTTGGTCGCCGCAGCATCGCCAGGCATTCCTAGCCCATTGATTGAACAATTAAAAGGGGATGGCATCCTTGTTATCCCTGTTGGAAACCTTTACCTCTTCCAAGAGCTGTTGAGGGTGAGGAAAGAGGGTGAAAAAGTTATTAGAGAGGGACTGGGAGGCGTCGCCTTCGTCCCTCTGAGAGGCAAACACGGCTGGAAAACCACTCGGTAGGGGGATGGAAAGTCTTGTCAAAGGAGAAAAATCGCGGGGTTGACGATTCATTGAAACCCAGCCTGTGGTACTCCCTCCTCAAGTTGTCAGAGCTGGGAGCGTTAAACAGGAAGATACGGGTCTCCACGACCGCCTTGGCTGGGGAACTAGGCGTGTCGCAGCAGACGGTTTCCCGACATCTGATTGAATTGGATCACGGAGGATACATAGAGCGGCAGGCGTCTGCTCAGGGAAACCACATCAAAATAACTGAAAAAGGGAGACGGGTGGTAGAAGGGATGTATCTCAAACTGAGAAGCGTCATCGACAAGAAACCCCACATACTCTCCTTTAAGGGAAAAGTGGTAAATGGGCTGGGAGAAGGCGCCTACTACATGAGTAGGCCGGGGTATCACGAGCAGTTCTCGACAAAACTCGGCTTCACCCCCTTTCCCGGAACCTTAAATATAAGGCTCATCCCCTCGCAGGAAGGCGTTAGAAGGGACTTAGAAACCCGTCCAGCGGTTACCATCAAAGGGTTCAAGCGTGGAAAGAGAACCTTTGGAGAAGTGAAGTGCTTCCCCGCCGTAATAAACGACAGCATTAAGGGCGCAGTGGCTCTGATACATCGAACTCACCACGATGATTCGGTAATAGAGTTGATCGCTCCCACTCATTTGAGAAGCAGTCTGGGCCTCAGGGAGGGAAGTGACGTGAAAGTGACCATCGTATTCAATAGTTGACTCACTCGTTGCCTTCTATAATCTCCCTTCGCAGCTAGCAAGGGTGTTATTGCATCACTGTATGGGATAAAGTCAGTACTAGCTAGACGTGAGTGTGGTTTCCTCATCTTAGGTAATCGGTCAGTAGAGAAATTCAGATGTATAGAGTGCCTGTACCTTAAAACCATTTATCGAGGGACGTCTTTCTCTCCTGTTTCTCGAAGGCGACGGCCATTTTTCCCACGGCGTTCCGAACTCTTTTCTCGGAGAAGTCCCGTTCTCCGCAGAGGAAGGCTACAACACTCTCTAAATCCGGTGTCTGCCAAGAGAGAGGGGGACCCGTGGTTACTTCAGGCTTCAAAAAGATGTCCCTAATCTCCTGAGGCTCAACGGGGAATAGGGAGGCGTCGAACTGCTTCACCACAGCATCGAGCGTTCGATGTTTTCGTACCAAAGATAGAGCCCGCTTCGGACCAACACCCTTGATCCCATTGGGATTGAAGTCAGTTCCCACCAGAATTGCCAAAGTGACTAACTGCTCCCGGCTTATATCAAGCTCCTTCAACACCCTTTCCAGCTCAATGATTTCCGGCTCAACTTCCACGTACACCTTCTTTCGAGGAAGCTTTCGTCTGCCCGTGATGGCGATGTTCCGAACGAGCCTCGAAGCACCAAAGAGCAGGGAGTCGTAGTCTTGACTTGCGGCAGCCCATACCTTACCTGACGAAGCCATGTAGGCGGTCTGGGCCTCCCCCTCAGAGGGTGCTTGAATCCACGGCGTCCCCATCAGGGTTAAGAGCCTCTTGGAATCCTCGACCATGTAATCCGTTAGTCGAGCGGTTGCCTGGGAATACATTCTCGCTTCTTCGAGTCTTCCCTCACTCAAGGCTTTCCGGTATTTTTTCTCTGCTACTTTTTTGACGCTGAGTCTGCGGGCGATCTCTCTCTTCTTGAGGACGGGAGGCTTGCCATCGAAGACGTAGACGGGTTTTATCCCGAGTTCAATGAAGTTCGTCGTTCGATATAGGAGGCCGCTGAGATGGCTTGTAACATGTCCCTCCCCGTCCATGAGGGGGCGCCCGTCAAAGCTTCGTATTATGGACAGAAACTGATACAACGTATTATGCGCATCGATGGCTACGCTTTTCCCACTTAAGGATTGAAGACGGGTCTTCTTCCGCGCTACGATGTCGCTGATTTGAACTCCCAAATCCGTCACCCATCTAGCATTATAGACACTTATGAGGAGAGAGAATGTGGGGAGAGAAGCCTGCTTTCATATTTTTCTGAATTCAACGCGCTTCTTGTTCTTCGTCAAGTTAGAAACATAGATGATGCCGTCGACTTCCAGTCGCATTAAAGTCTTATTCAACTCTCGAAGACTTAACTCGCCATACGATTTCTTCAAGGCCCCTAATATTTCAGTGTCGGTTGAACTGCCTCCCCTCTTTAAAAGAACCTCAACGAGGGAGGTGTGCAACGGCTGAACATCCCATAACTTTGACACGTCGGTTCCTCTCTCATGCCACGGGAGTAGCTGCCTGAACGGGTTTTCTAAACTGTTTGGATACGTTTCGATACCAGTTTTCCATTTCTGAGGTTATAGTGGGTCCAATTACATCCATCGCCCGCTTGAAGTCTGCCATAGAGACTTGGTTTGAGTCGGTACCTCGTCGAAGAACCTGCATTCCGGCTTCACGGCATAGAGCCACGATGTCCGCGCCTGAATACCCCTTCGTTTCTCGAGCTAAACCCTGTACGTCGACGTCGTCAGCGAGGGGCATTTCTGCAGTGTAGATCTTGAAGATCGCCAGTCGGCTTTCTTCGTCGGGGGGTGGAACGTAGATCAACCGGTCAAATCGGCCCGGTCGAAGCATAGCAGGGTCAAGTATGTCCGGTCGATTCGTGGCCGCGATCACAATCAGGTCTTGAAGGGTTACAAGGCCATCCATCTCCGTCAAGAGCTGACTGATAACCCGCTCAGTGACGCCTGAGTCCGAGTATCCCCCGCCCCGCCTGGGAATCAGAGAGTCCACCTCATCAATGAAGATGACGGCGGGGGAAGCCATCCGCCCCTTTCGAAAGATTTCTCGAATCGCCTTCTCCGACTCCCCCACCCATTTACTGTAGACTTCAGGTCCCTTAATGGTGATGAAGTTCATCTCGCTTTCAGTCGCCACAGCCTTGGCGAGAAGGGTCTTCCCGCATCCAGGGGGTCCATAGAGCAGGATGCCCCGTGGCGGCTCGATGCCTATGTGCTTGAACTTTTCCGGGTATTTAATGGGCCATTCAACCGATTCCACTATGTTTTGTTTCACTTCGTCTAAGCCGCCCACGTCGCTCCACCGAACGGAAGGTATCTCGATGAAGACCTCTCTCAACGCCGTGGGTGTGATCTCCCGAAAGGCCATCATGAAGTCGTCGGCTATCACCTCCATGTGCTCTAAAAGCTCTGGAGGTATGTGCTGCTCCTCCAGATTTATTTCTGGGAGGTAACGGCGTAACGCCTTCATAGCCGCCTCACGGCACAGGGCCGCGATGTCGGCCCCGGTATAGCCGTGGGTTATTGCACCCAAATCTTTGAGTTCAATGCCTTCGGCCAAGGGCATGCCACGGGTGTGAATCTGAAGGATTTCAAGACGCCCCGCTTTATCGGGAACCCCAAGCTCGATCTCCCGGTCAAATCTTCCAGGCCGTCGCAGGGCAGGATCGATGGCGTTCACCCGATTCGTGGCGCCGATGACGATGATGTTGCCCCTTGCTTCGAGGCCGTCCATCAATGCTAGGAGTTGGGCGACAACCCGCCGCTCCACCTCGCCCGTGACCTCTTCGCGTTTTGGGGCGATGGCGTCGAGTTCATCGATGAAGACGATGCTAGGAGAGTTCTTCTGGGCTTTCTCAAAGATTTCGCGAAGCCGTTTCTCGGATTCTCCATAGAACTTGCTCATGATTTCAGGGCCGTTGATAGAAAAGAAGTTGGCTTCAGACTCGTTGGCCACGGCCTTAGCGAGGAGGGTTTTCCCGCATCCCGGAGGCCCGTAGAGGAGGACGCCCTTGGGTGGCTCGATGCCTAAGCGCTGGAACAGTTCAGGGTGTCTGAGGGGTAGCTCAATCATCTCTCGGGTTCGCCGGATCTCTTCGTGGAGGCCCCCGATGTCTTCATACGTCACCCGTGGAATGCCTTTGGCGCTGACGGTGGGCTCGCCTAAGACTTGAAGATTGGTTGATTGCGTGATTTTTACGATGCCATGGGGTCTGGAGCGAACGACGGTGAAGGGGATGGCGCTTCCCAAGATCACTACGAAGATGGAGTCGTTTTCAACTAAGGGAAATTCGAGTAGTCGACTTTGAACGAAGTTTTTAAAGTCTTTGTCCACGTTGAGGCGCATGTCAACAGGCGCTAAGGTAACCGCACTCGCGTCTTTGATATCGGCCTTCGCAATTATCACGTACTCGTTGATGGACGCGCCCGCGTTTTTCCTCAGCAATCCGTCAATGCGAATGATGTTTCTGTCCTGATCTTCTTGGTATGCAGGCCAAGCCACGGCCGCCGTCTCTCGTTTCCCCTTGATGGAGACGACGTCTCCTGCAACAATGTTGAGGGAACGCATAACCTCGTCGTCTATCCGGGCTTTTCCCCTTCCCGCATCCCGCTGCTTGGCTTCAGCGACCCTTACACGAAGTTCCTTGGCCACGAATCAACCTCTCCGTATTTCATTGCGTAGCATACACGCGTAAAGACGTTTAAACATATTGTAATTACCACTCCACTCAAGAAGGAAGTTTTTAACTTCTGTGGCGTTCATAAAAAACCCTTGTGACCAATATTTAAACTTAGTTTTTATGACTTTACCAAGGATAAACGAGGGAACACCCATTAAGGGGAGTCCTTCTACATCAATTCGACTCTAAAGAGTGGTAAAAAAAGTCAGACTCGTCTTACCATTTGAACTTCGATTTGGCCCACGCCTTCGACGGTCTTCAGGGCGTTTTCCACTTTCTCTAATTGGCCTTCCGACTCGGGAAGGACGAGGTGGGCGATTAACGCCACCAGCCCGTAGGCTATCGGCTCTTCAACGAACTGGTGAACCTGAACATCGCTTGGAAGCGCCTTCGTTATCCCCTCTTTAATCTTGTCAACGCCGATGACGACGTCTTGAGGATAGATCTTTATGGATGCTACAACTCTTGCCATGGAATCACCCCGAATCCATTGAAAACGTTTTGAACAGGAACGTTGCACGTCACCTGCGCTTCTCCTCTTCTGTTCAGACGCCTTATTTAAGGTTTTAGCTAACCTGGAACAATGCTTCGTGGGCTGGGGAAACGCCAGTCGCATATGCAGGTCCATCACGGTGAATCATACAACCCTGGAACGGACCTACTATGTATAAACGGTTTTGCGGTTTTATGGAGCCCCAGAGGGCGAGAACCGATCCTGGGAACGTGTAATGAGAAAGTAGAGTTGTTGCATCGAGGAAGGCTTTGCACGAGTTGTAAGGATGTTGTTGACCCCTCGTTTGAAACCTCTTTGTGGTTGACGTCACCACGCCCGTAGATATTAATCTTAAAAAGGTCCGACTATACATTATGTACTTGAGATGACAGAGGAAACCGGTCAAAGCCTAGCGAGTCTTCCCACTAAAGAGGAGATAATTGCGGATGCGGAGAAAGGGGTGTTTAACCGTAATCCCCTGCTGACTACCCCTCACGAGGTCGTGTGTAAGGAATGCGGGTATCGACGTAACATCGTCTTCCTTGACTACGTACGGTCTGGCGCGTTTGAGCTGGGAAAGACGGAGATGGTTGAAGTGGTTCATGCGGCCCCCACCCTTACGGGTCTCGGGCAAACTCTTGAACAGATGACTCCACTCATTCTCCTGGTTAAGTGTGTGAGGTGTGAAGCTGAAATGTCGTTCAGCCCTCTGAGCTTGGAGTACCTCCTGTTTACCACGCAGCGTAACGACAGCTCCACGTTTTACATTTAGTCTCTCATCGAAGTGCAGAAACTCAACCCCTTCAAGGCATAGATCGCGTACGACATGAAGACGTAAGACAGCTCTCGTCCCTTCTGTCCAAGGGGAAAGAACTTACGTCAGAAAACGGGTCACGTAACGCAGACAACGAATCGCTTTAGAAGACCCTTTTGAGTGGGTAAGCTGGAGAGCACTTGTCCTCCAAGAGCCAGCCTGAGCCATGGAAAACTTGAGTGCATGGGACTTTATGAAGATGCTTTCAGAGGACAGGCTTTAAAACCACTCAGGTGAAGAACTCGCGATGTAGGTTCCGGACAGGCATCGTCTCCCCGTGATTAGATTCCTGTTGTGCACTTCAAGTGAAGGCACTTCCATAAGTCAACGCTAACAAATGGGTGCTGCCTTTACTCGAAGGGTTTAAACTGTAGAGTCCTCAAGTTAAGAACCCACAGCTCACCACTGTCCTCCACTTCAACCTTTCAAAAGTATATTCTTAAAAACGTCCCGAGAATGATAGCGGTAGCAAAGGCCGCGATCCACACCCTCTTATTCCAGTTGAAGACTTTCCGCCCATCCAACACCGATAGAGGAAGGAGGTTGAAGACCGCGAGTTCCGCATTCAAGACAGCGGCATACCCAAGCACAGGATAGAAAGGGGAAAGAAGTGTAAAGGCTACCAGTTGGATTATGTTTGCCAAGGGACCTGCTAAAGCGATCTTCCCCCACCTCTCTCCAGTACCCCGGGCGCCGAAGATAACTACGGCTCCAGGAGCTATGATCTTAACCGGCGAGAAAAACGTTAGAAGGCTGAGCAGAGCCCCAAACGGGTTAAGACGGAACTCGGACCACAAGCCGTAGTGCTGAGCCGTGAGCTTGTGAGCGAGTTCGTGGAGGGCAAAGGCCAATGCGATAACGCCTGCGACCTGGATTAGGATGTTGACGCCGAATCGGAGGAATCCGGGGGTCTCAATTATCAGGAGAACCCCCACTCCAATCATAATGTGTAAGAGTTCCGTGCGGCTGGTTCTGAAGCGCGATGGCTGGGCATAAAACGTCTTGGACGCATCACGTACACTGGTTCTCATTGGGATGACCTTTGCGCCAATCAGGTGGCAGTTATGACTCTCAGGCAGATGATGCTCAACGCAGAACGGGTTACCACAGTATCTACACACAAAGGGAAGCAGCTCTTCTTTGCCACACTCAGCGCATTTAGACAACGTAAGTCCCTCAGTACGGGTTGAAGCCTAAAGATACCCTTGTTCTTTTTATCATTTACCCTTTTTTTGAGTCTACTGACTCCTGACCTGGTGCCAACGACAAGATCATAACAAAATCTCGAATCGTTACTCCAGCTAAAAAAATCTTCTTCCTCTCAAAGAAGGTAGAACCTTCGTCTAGAACGAAGGAGGAGAGGCGTGCTGAAGAGTATTTAAAGCTAACGAGGGGACAACTACTGTATAGTGCAACTCGATCTCATAGCCCTTCGCGTACTCAGCAAGACGAATGTTTAATATGGAGTTGAAAAGGTTATTCAGGTTAAATCAGGAGTGTGTGGTCATCATGTCTTTTCTGTTCGTCTGTTCTCGGTGCGGTAGGTCGCACACTCCGGAAGAATATGTGTCGAGTCGATTTTGCCGAGAGTGCGGCACTATATTGACCTACCGCAACAAGGTAAAGGCCCCCCCATCAAGCGCTCAGAAGACTGAGCCCGAAGAGGGGAGGGTATTCCCCTACACACCCTACCCTCAGCAACACGAGTTCATGAGAGACATCCAAGAAGTGGTGGGCCGCGGAGGAGTACTGGTGGCAGAGGCCTGCAACGGCTTCGGGAAGACCGTGTGCGCCCTCGCCACCATTCTGCCCATGGAACGCAGAATCGTGTACGCGACGAGGACCCACGAGCAGGTGCGTCAGGTTCTACGGGAAGTGGAACGGATAAACAGGAGCTCGGGAAAAGACTTTTCGGCAGTGAACTTGGCCAGTAGACAGCATCTGTGCCTAAACGAGCAGTGTCGAGAACTCTCTGCCATCGAGGCCGTCGAGGCGTGTCGACTGCTGAGGGAGACGGGGCAATGCCCCTACAAACGGGACGTCGAAGTACCACCCTCCCTCCCCTCTGTGTTGTCCATACGAGGGCTCAGGACGCATGGAAGAGCCAGAAGACTCTGCCCCTACTTCTTGGCGCGGAAGGCAGCTGAAAACAGCACCTTGATCGTGGCTCCCTACCAGTACATCTTCAACGAAAACATTCGCACCCGCGTCAAATTGGAGCTCAAAGGCCGTGTTCTGGTATTTGATGAAGCCCACAACGCCGACCAGATCGGTCAAGACGCCTTAAGCGATACCCTGTCAGAGAGGGTCTTAGACACAGCCCGACGGGAGCTGGACGCCGTACATTTTTCAACGACCTTCATCGACGATCTAGCAGCCTACCTAGACAAACGGGTTTCAGAGAACACCGTCCCCAAATCGGGTATGAAGCTCAAGGAAGAACTGCAGCAGGTCCTAGGTGTGGATGCGGTCTCCTCCTTCGCAGATGACTTTTCGGAAGTCGTGGATGAGATCCGAAGCAGCAAACTGGAGAGGGGTGATTATCCCGTCTGCTTCTTGAACGGGGTGCTCAGCTTTCTCAAGCACGTGGATTCCAGCCCAGCGGGAAGTTACGTGGCCATCTACCGACGATCCATCCGCGGCTTCAACCTGTTGGAGTATCGATGTTTAGACCCCAGTCTGGCAATACAACCCGTTGTGGAGGAGGCAGCTGGGGCCTTAATAATGTCCGGAACCCTGTCGCCCCTCGAGGTTTTCACTGAGATCCTGGGATTGAACGGGGCGGAGACGCGGGCCTACTCGGCCATAGCCGACCCAAAAAACGTGCGTACCATAATCGATTCCGCGGTCACAACCCGCTTCGCAGAGAGAGGAGAGGCGATGACGCGGCGCTACGGGCAGAGGCTCTCCCGGTTGGTCGCCGATATCCCGCATGGCGTCCTCATCTTCTTTCCCCAGAGACGACTCATGCTGGAGTGCTTAGCCAGTTGGCGGCGAATCGGAGTCCTCGAACAGACTGATACGACATCGTTCCTAAGTGGAAAACCCGTGTTTGTGGAAGGAGCTCAAGCAACAGCAAACAGGAAGATCGTGGAAGCGTATAAGACGACGTCCACAAGGGAACACGGCGCCGTGTTGTGCGGCGTCTTCCGAGGGAGAAACGCGGAGGGCTCCAACTTTCCATATGACGAAGCCCGAGGCATCGTCTTGATCGGAGTTCCCTACGCCGACTTCAGCGATCCCGTCGTGAAAGCCCAGATAAGATACCTTAACGACAAGAGACGGGGATTGGGAGACCGGTGGTACAGTATGGACGCCTTCCGGGCGGCGAACCAAGCCATGGGACGGGGTATACGGCACCGAGACGACTGGTGTAACTTCATCCTCATGGACCGCCGCTACTCCACACACCAGAAACTAATCTCTCAGTGGGCAGTAGTAAATGGCGTCCATCAACTCTCCACGTGACAGCTTAACTCATACATGTCCGTTGAAGCCACGTCCAAGACAAAATCGACGTGTGGAACACGCAACCATCAAGTTAATGCCCTCAGCTAGCTAGCTGTGTTGAATTTACAGATTTCAATAAGAAAATGCCTAATAAGCGTAAATTCTAGAAATTAATTGGAATACATTAACATTCCTTGCTAGCTAGGCCACTACAGTAAGCACAGGTGGACGGGGTCTCTCTCATTTTTCTAAATGTAAAAAGCGATAAATTGAAAAATAATTTTTCTGGGAAGGAGTGTAAAATGCAGCGTATTTCGTCTAAGGCGCCTAGAAAACGGCCCGTTTCACGGGGAAATGACACAGTTATACTACGCATAACCCACAGTTAAATCCGCCTGAAATGCACTACAGCGTCTGAGGATCAGTGTACCCATTACGTCAACTTGGTGAATATCGTGATGAGACGGGTCGACAAAGGCGTCACAAGCTCTTTGCCCACGGCCCCCTTCAGCGGCTTCGAACCATGTCGATCGCAACCCAACTCATTCAAAACTAGCTAGCTTGGCTGACACGACCCTCATTTGATCCCCCCCTTCTCGAAAAAGCTTGTAAACCTCTCTGGATTCAAAACGAGGTTTCACGTCCATATCTTCCTCGACCAACCTCAGAAACACTACCTATCCAAGAGTAGATGGTTTAAAACTACAGATAAAATGCATAAGCAATCCTGAACGGCTCACACTGGTTAACTCGCGTCTAAAAGAGAAGCGGTTTAGATGAAAAGCTGACGGCGGGGCAGACGGTCCATGTAAAACGAAAAAATATAAATACACAAGTCAAAGTTCAATAGACATCTCTGAATAAAGAGTTATGACCATTAGAAATATGGTGGATGTGAGGATATGCCTGTATGCATATGGTGCGGTCACACAATCATGCCGAGAGAAAAGGCAGTCAAGTTCCCCTGCCCCTCCTGCATAGAATTCAAGATGTGGCGTTGCGAACGATGCAGAGTCTTCGGACGACCGTACCGATGCGCAAAATGCGGTTTTACTGGACCCTAGGGACAGTTAGGGGGACATCTACTTCCTACTCCTGAACAGTAGGACATCGTTGTATGTACAGATATACTCAAAACTAGCTAGCTAGTTTGGAAGGTTATTCTGTTTAATCGTGGATTATGTAGCTTTTTCATCAGTCGCTTTTGCTATTTCCTGAAAGGTCTCCTAGTTAGCTTCATAGAAGTTATACCAGTTGAGTTTTGTTTTCTGAGGGGGTTTTACTGTCATGGCGGTGCCAACGCCTTGTCCTCGGCCTTCGGGGACCGTTTTCAAAAAATTGTTGCAAGTGACGCCGCGCGTATGGAATCGACATGTGGTGGACACGGGTTTCCCACGAAGATAGCCGAGTTAGCTAGCTAGGATAATGTAAAAGGAAAATCTTTCTTGGCCTTCCTTGTGGAATCAAATGTTTTTATTCATATTGTCACTAATGTATAAAACCATGTATTTTTTGATAACACCTAAACAAGGTGAAGGAGAACGTTGATAGATTTAAGCAATTACCGTATTATTGATCTGACAGAAGAAATGCGACCGGGAATCATGAAAGTGAATCACCGTTATCTCCATAGAGCAGATACGGTCTCACCGAATCGACGGCTTGAATTGGTCCAGTTTATTTATCAGCCAAATGATGATTTTATGCATCACGTCTATACGGAAACCCATATTGGCACCCATGTCGAGGTGTCATCTCACCTCAATTTTGACAAAACTCAACCTTATGGTAAGGAAGGAGGTATGAACTGTGCCGAGTTTCCCATTGAAACATGGCTGGGAACCTGCTGTGTCCTCGACTTCACGCATAAAAAACCGATTAATGGTGTGGGACAAAGTATCCTCGCGAAGGATTGCGAACCAGTGAAGAATCAAGACATTGTACTCATGCGGAGCCCCTATAGGGGTAGAGAACGACCCTACCTCACAGCCGAAGCGCAACAATGTTTAATCGATAAACACATTAAACAGTGGGGATTCCAAGGAGTGAGCTGGGGCTCAGATCCTGATGGCCACGATGTCTTTCAACTCAATAACATACCTATCATTGAAGGATTGGTCAATCTAGACAAAATAAAAAAGCAGCGAGTCTTCTATATTGGCACCGTACTCAAGTGGGTTGGTCTTGACGCGTGCTGGTTGCGAGCAATCGTGCTTGAGGAACGCTAATTGCTTGGGTATTGGTTACTGAGTAGTAACTGGTGAGATAATCTCTGTTTCCGTCATTTTTCTTATAGTTAGCTAGCTTGATTTAGCACGCAAGGAGATCAATGGGAAATGGAACAAAGGATAAGACGGCATCTAGAGGAGATCAATAAGTGCAATCAACGTGGTGGAAGAATGCTTTCCGTACGTGATCTTCTTGACGCGGGAACGCTAAACGTAGAAATTGCAGCCTATTTATATGCAGCCATTTCAACCGGCCATTCCTTCTTCGTAGGCGCTCGTCCCGGCGGGGTCGGGAAAACGACTGTAATGGCCGCTCTCCTCAATTTTATACCCGACATCGATATAGTGGCTACTGTAAACAGTCACGTCATTGAAAACGGTTTACGGGATCCTAATTTCAAGTGCTTTATTGCTCATGAAATAGGGCGTGGACGATGGTATGCTTACATATGGGGAAACGATGTAGTCAACTTCCTAAAACTCGCGAAGAAACACATGATTGCAGGAAACCTTCATGCAGATAATATCCCTGAGGTATTGGAAGCTGAGGGGATTGACGAGGTGAATATAACTAATCTCCACGTTCTCATATTCATGAAAAGGACTGGACAACGAGGGTTCACTAAAAGAAGAATTTCTTCAATTTACGAGAACCAAGGGCTGAACGGGAGAAACGCGTTTAAACAACTTTTCATGTGGAACGAGAAGGACGATAGCTTCACAAGGTTGGCGGCATCAAAGCTGATTCCTGCTCCTGAATTACAAAGGTCTAGAAGCATCATTGAAAAGATCGTAGAACATGATCTAAGAACGATGGAGGAAATCCGACCTACGATCCTTAAGATGATTAACCAAGCTAGCTGAAAATACTACGCTCTCTAGCTAGCTAGTTCGGTTCCACATTTGAAACAGAAATTCGTTCCTTTCTGGTTTTGTACACCACACTTTGTGCAGTTCACCATTTCTTTTGTAGGGGTTTTCTGCATTTTTTCCTTTATTCGTCGGACTGCTTTTTCTAGCTCTTGACCCGTTATTGTAAAAGCCTTCTCCATTTCCTCGCCGATTCTTTCGGCTGCCGATTCAAGTTCTTCTTCCCAATTACGCTGTCTCGGAATGGGGACATTCGCTTCCACACCTTTAACGGTCCTCACACCACATCGAGGACAGAAATTCATGTCGTCAGGAACCTCGTCTCCACAATGAGAACAAAACACTATTAACACATCCCTCTGTTTCTGATATCATATGGCATATCTAAGAATAGCTAGCTTAAAGAATTTTCGAGCGTCCACGCTTGGGTGCATCCATAATAGAGCACACACTCGGTATGATGTAGAGAATATATTCGCTAGCTATTACATAAATTGTGGTAGCCCTTAGGAAATTGAGCCTCGAGGTCGCTAGCTGGCTACCTTTTGAAAACTTTTTTTACCAAATTTTCCTTTTCAAAAACGCTTTTTACCAACGTTTACACCCTTTTTTAGTTGTGAAAAAGCGTGAGTAATAAACGAGAAGAGATCGAGGAAATTATCATCCAAGGACTTGGCCATCAGGAACGCCGCAACATTCTCAAAATCATAAGCCTTGTAGAAGGTGGAGCGAGTTACAGCGTAATCTTAGGCGAGTTAGGTCTCAATACGGGAAGGATGAATTACCACTTAAAGCAGTTACAGGGGCTGATCGTGAGAAACGGAGATCGGAAGTACCATCTCACTCCACTTGGCGAGAAAGCCCTTAGCGTACTCCACTCTATGACACAGAACCTGGAGAACGGGTACGAAGAATATCTCAATAGTGCCAGAACTGCTCGAAGCAGCGGGATCGCCACTTTGGTTAACCGGTGGTTCTACGTGTTTCTAGCATTTACAGTCTCAGCCATGCTTTTCTTGGTAAACTTCGTGCGCACAGCGGTGATATCTGGGTTATTACCTCAAGCTTCGTACTATTATCTTGCAGGTTTCGCTCTATTGGTAGGTGTATTACTGGTCTGGTTCCGACGTTGGACTACAAGAGAGTCTGAGCGGATGCAAGATTGGTGGAACTCAATCATGGACCGTGTGATGGGACGACATAGGTGAGGACGATACTATGCAGGAAGATGAACAGAGAACATAAGACGAATTAATTGGGCCATTTGGTTACCGGTTATGATAGCGACTCTAGCTCCTGTTATTTGGTTTTTCATTTTCTTTTTTGTAATACTTGATTAGGGTAGAACTGTACAACATTGTAGCTAGTTTAGCGCGCGCACATGCTAGCTTTTTCTTTTTTCTTAGGTGTGTGGGTTTGGGATTGAAATTAAATCTCTAACCTAAAAAGAAATATATAGCTAGCTATGATGAAGAGAAGGGGTCAATTGTATTCCCTGGAGGAATCCGTCTTCTAGAGTCTTTAATAACGCTTAAAGCCATGATATTTTAGCTGGATTTCGAAGTGGAATACGTTGATATCTATATTTGGGATATCCAATCATCATAGCACCGAAGCATGCGTGTCCATCTGGGAGACCGAGAGCTTTCATCATCGGTGGCCAAAGATTAGCAGCTGCATTAAGATAACCAGCCCAACATGCTCCTAAACCAGAAGCATAGGCAAGCAATTCCAGAGAAGTTAATGCTATGTTACATGAGGACGAGGCTGAGCCGCGGTCTTTTGGGGCGTGAGTAACCACAACATGGGGAGCATTACGACAGATTCGGTCAATCCCTGAATCCCAGTCCGCCACTAAACGATTAGAACTCGACCGTTTCTGCATAGTACTCCGCATCCAATCTATCACCAGACTCGCCAAGTGCTGCACATCTTTGGGATCGTAAATAATGTGCCATTGAACTGGTTGACGATTACCTCCCGTGGGTGCATAACTGGCTACATGGAGCAGGTGGGTGAAGAGTTTCCGATCTACAAGTTGGTTGGTGTATGTCCTGATCGACCTACGTGACCGCAAAAGGTGCTCCACTTGCTCTGGACGAGGTAACAACTCTCGTTGAATGGGTTGGCAGTCCTCTGGGCTCATGGTTGAGAGAGATAAGGCTCCCGTCGGACAGACTGAGACGCAATGTCCACAGTTAATACAGATCTCCTCTGCACCCTTTGAGGGGATGGGAACCGGGTGGTCTTGGTCTAAGACGATGATCTGCGCAGGACAATTCTCAACACAGATACCGTCACGATTACATTTCGTATCATCAATAGTAAATAGACTCATGTACAATTCCTCAATGCATTATTCCATACTTCAATCATAAAAGTCCATCTAAACTAGCTAGCTACCGTCACTTACGTTTTCTGGTAGCATCACGTTGTTGTAGGTACAGATGTATTCGAAGCCCGATTCTACTAACTGTCTTGCTAGTTTAATGAAGGCGTATAAAAAATTATATTTTGCTTATTTCATACGATAACGAGGCTGGCTAGAGGGTAACAGGTTTAGCTATAACGTCGAGAATCTTCAAATCAAAGAATCTGCGACTATTGGCGGATTTGATGAGAAGCACGGTATCCGCTCCGCGTCCCGTTCCAGCAATCGCTAAAACCGCTTTATCGCTCTGCACGAGGCCCGCATCGCATGCCATCGCCACGATTTCGACACATACCTTCGTTCCCTGTCCCATCATCCGTAAGGTATCCGCTATTAAAGTGGAGGTAGAAAACCCCGTTTTCGCTCGTACCGCGTCATTGATGGTGTGGAAGGGCATGGTACTGAATAACACCGTACCTCCCTGTGCCTTGATCTCAGCCACCGTGTCAGGTAGAAACTCGTTAGTATTCGCCCCTCTGAAACCCACGCTGTGAGCCACTACAACTACATTGGCTTGCAGATCCTTGAAGGCCTTGGCTACAGCTAAGCCTGTTGAGCCTTTGGTAGAGGCCACAATCACATCTGTTACTTTCCGTTCAGTGCAGACATCTTTCGCGATTTGTAAAACATCATTTGTTTCCATATCGTCTGTGTTAAACAAATTAATCACCGACAAGGCAATAACCATATACATATTTCAATTTACCTGTATAGCTAGCTACCTCCTTCGAAGTAATTAATTAATTGTGAAGTTTACGCCAATATTTGAAGGCTCAAAGCTCGGGGAAGCTTATCGAAAACTGAATAAATAGCTTGAGACATCGCATCCCTCCTTTTTTATTTTTAATATTAATTAATTAAGTAGCGCGCGCATTAGGAAATTGTATGTGTTAACGACATTAATTATCACAAATGTATTTATCTATTGATTAGGAACTCTAAAAAACAGTTCGTTGGAAAATGAACCCAGTACAGAAACTTTAGAGCATTTCCTTAAAGGAACAATTAGGATCCAAACGAAAATGAAAGCAGATGAAGTGATAAGAAACGTTGAAAAACACTTTCAGAAAAAGGGATTTGAACTCCATAGAAGTTGGATACTGGATAAAAGGGGAGAGATCCGTAGAGTGACGAGGAGGGCGGGAGTAGATTTAATTGCAAAACGTTCAGATGAACTATGGTTAGTAGAAGCGAAGGGAGAACGAAAAAGAAAAGCAGGTTATTCTGTTGCAATTAATGTCGCATTCGGTCAACTAATATCCAGAATAAAAATTTTTGATCATGATGAAAAAATACATTATGCAATTTCACTTCCATATCCTCTAGGACATTTCGAAGTTCCTTTGAAAAGATTTGCCGATTCACAAGCTCTGTCAATATTAAAGATACACCTTTTCCTTATACATGAAAATGGAGAAGTAACACATAAAACCCCCAATCAATTCATTGATTTCTTGCAACAATTATAGCTTGCTGATAGCACAATATTAGCTAGCTCTTAACAACAAGAGCAGTTCAGTCAAAATCAAAGCCATCCCATATAATGACAATATAGAGATCTTGCATTGTTATTCTTATCCAAAAAAATGTCCTCATGAGCAGGAAACAGATAGAGCTATATTTGGAAAGTCTCAGAAAAAAAGTCATACGATTATCTTATTTTAAGTAGTCTTAGCTAGCTAATAACTTACACCATAAAGTGTCATTCTTCTAAGTTTCTAGCTAGTAGCCCTATTTACAGCAAAGACAAAGCTCAAAGAAGTATGGAGGTTGTTAATAACTAGCTATAGCTAGCTAAATTATAAAGCTAGTTGAAGGATTACCATAACGAAATAATTGAGCCACTCACCAAACTAATGAACAACATTCCTTTTCTTTTTATTTTACAGATTAACAAGCATCAATTATCTTTTCTATAGTACTTTGAATACTTCAGAAGAGGCATTAGGATAGGACTTTGAGATTGGCTTTATCATAAATTCTCTTCAATAAACATTTATAGATTTAAGATTTATTTTAACATAAGAAACAACTGAAGTGTGAAACTTTTTGCTTAAAAATATTAGAACAGATAGAGACTTGTTATTGTTAAGAAATAAAGAAGGATACATACTTAATGTAACTTGGAATCATGTGATAAAGCTACACCTTACAAGTTGCAGGTGCTGTAACCCAAATAGAGTGTTCGGGATAAAAGTGGAAAGCAAA
>JAOZHB010000103.1 GCA_026015035.1 Candidatus Bathyarchaeota archaeon
CATGTTAGAAGAGCGCATGTTGGATCATCTTGACGTGTCTCTCTTCATGTCGGAGAAAGAGGTCGCCGTGGTCGCGTTTCCCATCAAGAATAGCAGGTTTGATTACTTCGGATTCACCTCAACCGATGACCGCACACGTGCCTGGTGTAGAGACCTCTTTCAGCATTATTGGGAGCAGGCGTATCCACGACTGAAGTTGGCTGACGAACTGTATTGGTGGGTAAAACAACAGCCACTCCGCATCCAGGTACTTAAACGGATCGCTGAAGGCGAAACCTTGGATCAACAAAACCTGACTCGGGAACTTGAAAGCAAGTTCTTAATCAAAGGAGGACAGTTAACCATACTCGGAGACCATGTATATAAACGACTCAGAAATAGCTAGCTACGACACAAGCTTGCTAGTATAGACAAAGATTATGTATTTTGTAATAGAGTGCGCTCAGCTAGCTAATCCAACTTTACTTCTTTTCAAGGGTTTTTAGGGCTTTTATCGCCCAGAGGGGGTCCTTTAGCATGGCTCTACCGACTGCGACGAGGTCTACTCTTTCCTTTCTAATCACTTCGTCTGCAAACTCTGGAGTAACAATTCCGCCAACAC
The DNA here is from genome assembly GCA_026015035.1 of Candidatus Bathyarchaeota archaeon. GTDB lineage: Archaea > Thermoproteota > Bathyarchaeia > RBG-16-48-13 > DAOVBJ01. The sequence goes on from JAOZHB010000103.1 coordinate 602, forward strand.
CGATGACGGGGACGTTAACTTTCTTCTTGATGGCTTCAGCCTGTGGAATGAAGAAGCCTTGCTCGGTTGCCCCTGGTTTTATCGCGCCGCCCATGCCCCCAGTTATGTCTAAGACGTCGACTCCTGCTTCTGCAAGGAGTGAAGCCATTTGGATGCCTTCTGGAAGCGTTAACCCGTTGGGAAGCATGTCTTCAACACCTAACCGGCAGAATATGGGGTAGTCCCCAACCCTTTGACGAGTCTCTTCAACAATTCGCAGTGTTAGGCGTAATCTGTTTTGGAGGGTTCCACCATACTCGTCCGTTCTCTTGTTCATGAGGGGTGAGGTGAACTCAGATAAAAGGAAGCCATGGGCGTTGTGGATTTCCACGCCGTCGAAGCCAGACCGGACCACTCTCTCAGCAGCGTTTGCAAAGGCTTGGACAATCTCATCTATCTCCTCTTTCTCCAGCGCCCTTGGCGTCTCAGCCTTCGCATTCCTGGGGTTCTTGACGGCGGAGGGTGCTGTCGGTGTTGTTCCGATGATTTCAGAGGAGGAGATGCAGCCTGCGTGGCTTATCTGGAGGACTACTGGAGTGCTTTTGGCGTGGATCGCATCCGTAAACCTCGATAATCCTTTGACGAATTTCTCGTCGCATACCCCTAGTTGAGGGCTAAGTCTCCCGGACTCTGCAATGTACGCGTGTTCAATTATGATGAGCCCTGGGCCAACCGCCCTCTCGGTATAATGTTTGATGAAGTCATCGGTTACATAGCCTTCGAGGGAGGCTTTACGACTTCTCATCGGCGGTAAGACGAGGCGGTTCTTTAGTTTTAAGGAGCCAATACTTAGGGGAGATGTTAAATCGGGCAAGATACTCACGTACACTAACTCAAGAGGCATAATCCTATAAGCCTTACGGCAACCTAGTCAACCAAACCTACTTAAAGTAGCCAGCTAGATGGCGATCACGCGTTTTCGACGACAGATTACGGGTATCATAAAAATTTAAGTTGATGAGTGGTAATGATCAGTAGGGACGATGGAAGATGGTTTCCCTTTTAGAAATCGCAGATAGGGCTAGAACGGGGCCTAAACTAAGTGAAGACGAGTGGAACTTGAACCTTTTTAAGAGCATGCTAAGCCTTTCAAAGGAGTTTGGGCTCGACGACTTGGGGTCCGACGTGTTCTTGGACATAGATCACGACTACGCTGATAAGGCCTTCGAGGCCGCTGTGCGGTTCCTCGTTGAAGTGGGCGCGTTTGTAATCCCGTATAATCGAGTATTGAAGTTCACTGAGGAGGAAGTGAAGGAAGCGATTCGGTCGGCTCCGGGGGAGGTACTGATCGGTGCGGGTCGAGATGCGCGGAGAATCATTAAGCGGGAGATTGAGGATAGACGGCCCGTTCACGTGTGGAGTGCCATGCATTCACCCTATACGGAGGATCTCCACCACTTAGCCCCTAAAAACTATGCTATGATACAGAGAATGGACATGATAGACGGCTTCAATTCAACCCACTTCGACGGGTATGAGGTGTACTCCCCACCCATCGAGGCCTACGCCGCGATGAGAGAGCTCGCGTACATGCGGGAGGGCGTGCGAAAAGCGGGTCGACCGGGTATGGCCATTCATTATTACCCCATCAACACCACAGCGTCAACGATGATCGCACCTCTCGACCCAGAGCGGGGGCTACGGAGAACCGACGGCGTCTTGGTAAGGTCCCTCCCAGACATTAAGATACAGGTCGACATGTTAACAGCCTGCATGGTGTACGAGAACTACGGGTGCTACCGATTTATCGGCGGCAGCTCCCAGATAGGCGCCTTCTGTGGGGGCCCTACAGGAGCCATCATAGAGGCCATCGTCCACACACTCAATGGTGTACTGATCTACCACGGGTATTTAGGTACCACAGGGGTTGGATACGTGTATGTGAAATCGAACGCGGATCCGAGAATACGAGCCCGACCAGCGTGGCCAGCAGCCGTCGTCCACCACGCCCTCTGCCGGAACTCGCGAATGATCCGGTTTGGCGGTACACGAAATTGGAGTGGGGGAGCATGGGGGATAGGTTCAGCCATGCACCTCCATGGCATAGCCGTTGACGCCATGACGGCCACCGTTCTAGGATCCGGCTTGGGCATTCGAAGAGCGGCTCGTCCCCAGCCAAACGAAGGCCAGTCTCCCCTCGAGATTGAGTGGAGCATCGAGGTGAGTGACGCCACGATTAAGGCGGGAATGAGCCTGAAGGACGTGGAAGACGTGATGAAGACCCTCAACAAGCGGTACACAGGCACCCCCATACCCCGAATCCAGAAGAAAACGGTGACCGAGGTCTACGACCTAGTAAGACATAAACCGCGTGACGAATACCAAACGGTATACGAAGACGTAAAGAAGGAGTATATGGACTTGGGCCTGGCATTCGAATAGAAGGGACCCCCGTCTTTTCAAGGTGTTTCATCGTGTCCCCTTCGGTTTGTTCCTGCACGCCTCCTGTTAACGAAGTTAGGATCCAAATAATGGATGTTGCACACTCGGAAGAGGGGTTGATAGATTATACCGTTAAATATTTCTTTGAAATACTAAGTAGGTGAGGGGTTTTCTGTGAGCGAAAGAAGGACGATAATCCTGAACAAGTTACGACAGGCAGTTCTTAACTACGATAGTGACACAGCGAAGCAGGCAGCGACGGAAGCATTAAAGGCGGGTTTACAGCCGGATGAAGCCGTTGAAAAGGGGCTTGCATTGGGTGTTAGAGAGGTGGGAGATGCCTTCGAGCGGGGAGAGTGCTTCCTTCCCCACGTCGTCATGGCGGCAGACGTCATGAATGAAGCGATGGCCGTGTTGATGGAAGGGCGTTCGAAGGAGGAAGCAGCGAAACTGTCGAAGGGCACCATCGTTATAGCTACAGTAGAAGGAGACCTTCACGACTTGGGGAAGAACATCGTGATCGCGATGCTGAGGGCCAGCCGGTTCATGGTACACGACCTTGGGAAAGACATCCGAACAGACACCATCATTGCTCGAGCCCAAGAACTCGACGCAGACATCATCGGTCTTTCCTCTCTCATGACCACCACGAGGCCGTACCAACGAGTGTTGATTGAGGAACTGGAAAGACTTGGGCTACGAGACAGGTTTAAGGTGATGATAGGTGGCGGCCCAATCAATCGGGCTTACGCCGAAGAAATCGACGCCGACGGGTACGGCTATAACGCCGCAGAAGCCGTCAAAGAAGCCATTAGACTCTGTGGAGGACGTTGAGGTCCCCCCAAGTCCAGGGAGGATAGCTAGCTCGCAGGTGAAGATGAAAGTTAGAATAAGGTAGCTAGGAAGTCCCAGATCACGCATACTCCCCTTTCTTTTCTGTTAAAACGCGGTTCTCTTTAAGAAACTTCTCTAAAAGAAAAGTTAGAAGCGTATACCGATTGCGAACCACGCTAAAGTCTGCGTTATCATCATCGTGACCATGGCGTAGACTGGTGCGTGTGAAATCTTGTTCTGTGTGTAGGTCTTCGCTCCCCAGAGGGTTAGGGGTAACGCCGTGAAACCTGCGATTACTACTTCTATTGGAAGGATCCGACCCGATAATAGGAGTAGCAACGTGAAACTTGTTGTGGCTACGATGCCATAGAGCATACGCAGTTGTTTGATGGGCCAACGTGTAGCAAGGGTTCTCTTGCCCACCCGTGCATCGGCTTCACTATCCGGCCAAGTCACGGCTAACAGGTTGTTGAAGGCCAATAACGTGAAGGGAAGACAGGCCACGATCACCCAAAAGTCAAAACGTCCACTTAAAACGGTGTAGCCATACACCGGTAGCACATTCGCGCCGAGTAACGCGTTATCGAGCTCACCCCACCCCCGCCAAGCCAATTTAAGTGGCGGCAACGAATACATCCACCCGCCTAACGCGCCAATGCCAAGCAAAGCCATCGCTGACCAAGGATGGGTACCAAAATAGTTAGCCAACAACTGTATACTAATACCAAGGATTAGTGTGGCCAACGCGGCTTGTAATGCTAAAGTACGTGGTACAATGCCTCTTGAGAGAACGCCACTCCCACCCAAATAAGCAGTTCGAGTTGTTAGGGCATCCGTTTGGTAATCAGCGTACTCATTGGCATAATGAACTGAGATGGAAATGAGTAGCATAGCTGTAAAGCCGAATCCCAGCGATGTAAAATCAATTGGTCCACCACTACCAAAGCCGATTGAAACCCCGTAAAGCCAAGCCAAGATATTCGAAACTAAAACTAACGGGCGAGCCATGCCCCACAATCCTAGAAGGGTGTGTCTAATTGAGGAAAAGGCATCCGTCATATTCTTCATCTTGGCTACTATGTATCTTATTTCAATGTCACTCTTTTTATTTAACACCCATCTCTTTACTAAAGATAGATGTAGGGTAATGGCTATGGAACAAGAGTTAATTCTAGTTTACAATGCCGATAGCGGAGTGTTTGATATTATTAAAGACGCATTGCACAAAACGTTCTTTCCCAGCACCTATCAGTGCAATCTCTGCGCTCTGACCTACGGTACATTCGGGATGAAAAGCGAATGGAAAGAATTCATAGATAAACTCGAAATCCCCTACGAGTTTCTGCACCGCGACGAATTTTACCAACAACTAGAATCACACCCAGACCATCTGAAAGACATAAAATTCCCAGCCATATTTCTCAATAGAGACGGACGAATTAGCCTCCTAATCGACCACAAAGAGATCAATAAATTAAAAACCTTGAAAGAACTGATGACACTGATCTCGTCAAAACTAGCGAGTTAGCAATATAATAGCGCGCGCGTTTTCTGAAGTGAAATTGATTTGTTGTTTGAAACAATTGTCGCTGGAATCTTTGTAAGACATATCGGGAAAACACTCTCGGTCACGTTGAGAACACTCAATTTGAACTCATGGTTTTTAGTTTAGCTAGCTCGCTCGTTAATAGACTCTTCTTAGCGCGCGCCTTTATGCTCTCTTTCATATATGCATACACTACTCAAACTGTTTATTTCTTTCAGCCATCATAATACTAAATAGCTAGCGAGTAAATAATTGTATAAAAAACAATAAGGGTGATTATTGTATGCCAGAAAAAGTCCCTGACACTCCTGAAAACATGGAAATTTGTAAGCGTTTCTGCGGACCATGTCCCACATTCAAACCAAACGAGCTAATGAACTTTAGACCACATGCGCTTTTCTGTGCTCGCGGCAAGTCTGAGAAGCCCACGGACCAGATCGAGAATAAAGGATGTAATTGTCCCACCTGCGATGTCCTCAAAAACTATGGACTGGTAGGCGGATGGTTCTGCATCCACGGCATTAGCTAGCTAACTACCTTTTAGCCTCCATTTTTTTCACGTTTTTCAGGGTAAAATGGAAAAGAGATTTATTTTTTAGTTCTCTTCAGCAGTCTTAGTAATTGGCGCCATCTTCTCTGGGTCAACGATTATATCGATGAGAGCGGGTTTATCTGTGGCGAAGGCCTGTAGAAGAGCCGTTTCCAGTTCTTCAGGGGTCTCTACCCTGTATCCCTCTCCACCACACGATCTTGCGAAGGCGGCGAAATCGGGGTTTACAAAGTGAGTGCCGAACTCAGGGTAGCCGTAGAGATGCTGCTCCTTAACGATGTTCTTAAGCATGCTATCATTGAAGACTATTACCTTCACAGGCAGGTTGTTCTGAACAGCGGTTGTAAAGTCAGCCATTAGCATGCTGAAACCCCCGTCCCCATTCACGGCTATCACCTGCTTATGTGGGTAGGCTATCTGAGCCGCCAACGCTGCGGGTAAGGCAAAGGCCATACTCGCCATATTTGATGACAGCAGGGTCTTCTCTTCATCGCATGGGTACTTCTTATAGAACCAATAGGTATGATCTCCTGAATCGACTGTGATGATGGCGTCTTTCTTGGTGTGTTTCTTAAGAGTTTGGATGACGAAGCCTGGATGGATAGGAACCGACCTATCGAGAGCCTCCTTCAGTATCTCCCTGCGATGCTCTTCCCTTAACTTACTGATTTCCTTCAAATAGGCCTCATCAGGTTCCTTTTGTGACACTCCATCCAGTATCATTCGGACTGTAGTCCCAGCGTCTCCGATCAGACCGCAGCTTATGGGGAAGCTTTTTCCTAACCTCACTCCGTCTACATCTATCTGGATGATGGGCAGTTTCGGAAGCAGATTCCGCTGTCTAAAACCTGAGCCGATAACGATGACGAGATCTGCGTTGGTGATGGCTTTTACGGCGAAGCGTGTGCCCACGGAGCCCAGAACACCGACTGCCAGTGGATGCGACTCTGGGATGACTCCTTTGGCGCGGGTTGTTGTGGCGATTGGCGCGGAGATCTTCTCTGCCAGCTGTAACACCTCATCTCCGCAGTCTCTTATCCCCCAGCCACCAAAGAGGAAGGGCCTTCGACTTTCATGAATGAGTTTAATCGCTTTCTCAACGTCGTTCTTAGACGGCCTGATTTTCTGTTGGAAAAGATGCTCCTCAGGCTTCCAGATCGGATCCCTAAGAGTCTCAGAAAGCACGTCTGTGGGAAGGCTTAGTACAGACACACCTGGTCTCAGGTAGGCGTTCTTGACCGCTAACACGGTTAGATTTATGGCTTGGGCTGGTTTTGAAATCGCTTCATGGAACACTGTGAATGGGGCAAATATCTCTATCTCGTCAATCTCCTGTAGGGACTCGCTTCCGAGGTGGACTTGTGCCACCTGGCCCAGTAACGCAAGAACGGGTGCTCTGTCGGTTGCGGCGTCCACCAGACCAGTGATAAGATTGGTGGCACCGGGACCTGCTATTGAAAGACACACCCCTAACTCGCCAGTGAGCTTCGCGTAAGCAGAAGCCATGAAGGCCGCTGTCTCCTCATGTCGAGTCAACATAAATTCGATGTCGTCTTGCCTGCTTAGGGCGTCCACAAGGGGCAGGATAGAATCGCCGGGAATGCC
>JAOZHB010000122.1 GCA_026015035.1 Candidatus Bathyarchaeota archaeon
ACCTTTAACACAAGTTAACGTTCTATTACCTTAATAGGTACTACCAGGGCGATAAAATTGAAATTAGAATCTGTAAAAATTGAAAATTTTAAAAGTATTCTTGATACTACTGAATTTTCTGTAAAAAATGTAACTTGTCTTGTTGGAAAAAATGAAGCTGGTAAATCTGCAATACTTCAAGCTTTATACAAACTTAATCCCGATGTTCCTGAAGCGCGCGCGCTATAAAGAAGAAAGTCTACATAAACTTACCAAAAGAACTCGTTGAAAAAGCTCGTAATCATGGCTTAAACATCTCTAAAACCTGCGAAAACGCCCTTAATGATAAAATAAGGCGATTAGAATCCCCTACCTTCATAGATACCAATAGAAGTTTTTCCGTCAACGCTTTTCCGAAAAGGGTTGGTGCGGGGGGTGGGATTCGAACCCACGTAGCCCTAAGGCACGGGATCTTGAGTCCTGCGCATCCGGTCTCCCTCAGGGATTTGACCTAGCTCTGCCACCCCCGCCTAGACCGTACCGCATGCTTGTACGCTACTGAGTAGCGTGCCACTTTCTCTTAAACCACGTTGTTGAAGTGGACTCTTTCGTCACCGGGTAGGTTCATGACCACAGCTGTGTTTTGGAGGGCAAAGTAAATATCTGGGGTCTTTAGAAGAGTAGACCATTATTTAAGGAGTATGTGTTGTCGCTCTTTGGACTGGATGGCGTATCTAATACAGTTTGGCTATTTCGGGGTTTTCCTAGTCAGCCTCATAAGTGCCTTAACCGTCATCTTTCCCATCCCGTACACCCTTCTTCTGTACGCCTTGGGGTCCTCCTTGGACCCCGTCTTGCTCGCGCTGTCAAGCGGCCTTGGCTCGGCCCTCGGCGAGGTTTCGGGGTACGTCCTCGGGTATTATGGTCGAGCAGTCATAAGTGAGGATATGAAGCGGAAGATGGACTTCATGTTGAAGGTTTTCAGCCGTTACGGGACGTTCGCGATCTTCCTCTTTGCTTTGACGCCTCTGCCCGATGACCTGCTCTTCATTCCGTTGGGGATCATGCATTATAGTTTGACCAAGGCCCTCATCGCCTGCTTCGTTGGGAAGCTGTGTATGTCCTTCATCATCGCGTATTCCGGCAAGGTCTCCTTCGATGTCATCCAAAACATATTTGGGGAGGCGGGGTGGATGGGCACCGTGATCTCCGTAGTCATACTCGTTGTCGTCATGGCCGCCATCTTCAAAATCGATTGGGAAGCGCTTTTTAAGAAGCGGTTTACAGAAGGGAACGGTGATGACGATCCCCATGAGCCCTCCATGGATCCAAAGGAGAGTGATTGACATTCAGGCCGCAGTATCATTGGTGCGTTCAAGACACGCGACATTCGAGGAACGGGGAGAGTACGCCGTGTCGCCATCAAGAAGAAGCTGCTTACGGATGGAAAAACGGTGTACGTTTCGTGGAAGAGCCTTCGCGTTTGAGGGAACGAGGCGAATGGACTTGAAAGCCCCCCATTCCCAGAAGGTAGGGACTTCGCTGAGGAGGAACGCGTGTGTTAGGTAGGCTTCGAGCCAAGTACGAGCAGGCGGTGGCGCCCGTGGGTAGGGTGTTAGCCGACGCGGGGTTGTCACCAAATACCATGACGGTTGCAAGTCTCTTAATCGCCACAGCTTCTGCTTACGTTTATGCCATGGGTATGGCGCCGTGGGGGGCACTGCTCATTGTGGCGACGGGGGTATTCGACATGTTTGACGGGGCGATTGCTCGGGCCACTGGCAAGACTAGTCGATTCGGAGCGACCCTTGACCACGTCACCGACAGGTACGCGGAGTGCTTCATAGTGTGCGGGATGATCTACGGCGGCTACACCCCCTGGTATTGGGGAGTCTTCACGCTCTTCGGCATGCTGATGGCGAGTTTCACCCGAGCCAAAGCGGAGTCAGTGGGAGGACTCGAACGGTGCACGGTGGGGATCGCGGAGAGACAGGAAAAACTCATTCTCCTGATCGGGGGCTCCCTCCTACACGGGTACGTGGGGGAAGCCTTGAACTACGCGGTCATCCTCGTCGGCGTCCTCTCCCACCTCACGGTGGCTCAACGCCTGCACTACACGTGGAAACAGACAGGAGGAAAATAGGTTCTGTACGATTTAGTTGCCATCGGGAACCCAGTGTACGACGAAATCATCACCCCCTACACTCAGAGTGAAGGACGCGTGCTCTCGGGGTGCAGCACCAACGCGTGCCTCGCCGCGAAGCGGTTGGGCTTGAAGCGGGTGGGGTTGATTGGCTGCATCGGCGCAGACTTTGAAGGACCGTTTCGAAGGGCCATGGGCGGATATGGCGTGGACCTCGTTAACGTCAAGGTCTCTGACAGCACAGGCGGGTTTAAGCTCATCTACGATTCCCAGGGAAATCGGACGCTAGACGTGCTTGGAGTCTCCGGTAAAATCCTTCCAGAAGACCTCCCTGCGGAATGCTTGACTTCGAAGACCATCCTCATCGCTCCGATTTTGCAGGAGGTAGACCTGAACCTCCTGAAGGTGTTACGGGAGAAGACCACCGCCAAGATTTTCCTCGACCCACAAGGTATGATCCGCGCAAGGGGAAGCCACGGCCGAATACATGCGACCTGTACCCGGGAAAGGGCCGCTGCCATCACCCGACTCGTGGACGTCATCAAACCCAACGAGCACGAGGCCGAGACGCTGACGGAAGTCGAAAGCCCCTACACCGCGACTCGACTTCTCACCGAGTGGGGAGCGAAAATCAGCATCGTGACTTTGGCTGAGAGGGGGTCCCTCGTGGGGACGGGGAGGAACTTCATTCGAATTCCAGCCTACAAGACCTCGGCGATCGACCCCACAGGCGCAGGAGACACCTACATCGGCGCCTTCATAACCAAATTCTTAGAGGATGCAAGCCTCTTCGACTGCGGCGTCTTTGCCTCCGCCGCAGCTTCCATAAAAGTGGAACACACGGGCCCGGACTTCCCAATAAACCGCCCTGAAACACTCAGACGAGTGACTGAGCTGCTGAAGTAAATGACGAGGAACATCATTCTTCAAAAGCTGGAAGGCTCAGAATACTTCTTTTCAGCAACGACAAGTATGACTTATAAAAAGATTGTTTGTGTGTAGCTGGTATCGTAGACGATAATTCCTGGTATACGATCGTCAAGTAAGAAACTAAAGTCATTAAAACTTCTTACCTTAACCTAAATAAATCACTTCAATATGAGTGAATACTGTTTAGTTAGGACTGATTAAGAAACACTATAAACACGATTAACACTCGTTTATGCAATTAATTAAAATTATTAAAAGAAGAGTATAACATACATACGATATAAATATATGTATACCTTATATTTATTGTACGCGTATAATATAATTGTATTACAGTCTTTATGTTAGTTTCAATCAATACCTTCTGTGGCGATATGAAGGTTCATTGAAAGTGGCTTGATGATGACGGAGTCTTTCCAAGGGAAGTGGGGAGAAAAAATCGCTTCCGAGTTAGACGCAATAGCCAAGTCCTGTTCGTTTTGTTCACTTTCTGGAGCTAAATGTCGTTATCCAAATTGTTGGAGAAGGATCCTTGAAGAACGGTTCGCAGCCTCAATATGGGGAAAAAGCAATAGCTGATGAAGTTAGGCTGCAGTTTAGAGAGATGGAAGAGAATCAATGACTGAGTCGAAATAGTTTTCAGCGTATTGTTCGTTGGGAAATTATGGGGCTGCGATCAATCAGGACTATGAGACACTCAAAGCGCCTTTTTTGACTTATACGCTAGTTCCTGAAGTCTGGTACGTGGATATAGTCAATCAGCTGGTTATACGCTTGAAAGATAGCTTCTTTGAGCAGCACATGCGATATGAGAAGCTGTCTCGTAGAGGTACTGCAGAACACAATACTTAATTGGATTGAAACCGAAGTAGACTTGGAGGAATAATCATGCCGTTAGCGTTTGTTTTAATTAATACGGAAATGGGGTCCATGGAAGAAACCTTGAAGGCCCTCAATAAAATCAGCAACGTGAAAGAAGCCTACATGGTCTACGGCGTCTATGACATCGTGGCAAAAGTTGAAGCCGAATCGATGACCAAGCTGAAAGAAGTAGTGACCTGGAAAATCCGCAGGCTTGACACAGTAAAATCCACGCTCTCCATGATCGTCATGAGCGAATAACGGAACCGAGAGACCAGCTGAATCAAGAACGGGGTAGCGCGTGCGCTAGCTAGTACTTGGAAACACGTTTCGACCTGATTAGCAACGTTTCAAGATCTCTTTCTCGTAAAATGTAGGGGCGTCTAGCTAATCGTGGCTAGGAGTCAGTGTCAGTTCCTTCAATCGCTCCGTTAATTTACCTTCCCTCATGGGTCATAGTTGTGTTTTTCAGATCCCGCCTAGCCCACAGATATCTTGGAAGAGGTCGTCTCTGACCCATCGAAGACATACTTTCAATCTTTCAACGGGCAATCTTTAAGAGAAGAATAAGATGATCTATTAACCATGAGTATGGGGGTTGAGATATCGAATGAAAGACGTGGAACGAGTGGCTGACGATCTGTACTTCGTCAAGCAACCTATGAGAGTGGGGTGGTTTTGTGGCGTATGCGTGGTTCTTGGAACGGGGAACATCGGGTTGATTGACACCGGTTTTGAAAACACCCCAAACGACTACATCTTTCCGCTCATCCATGAGCTGGGACGAAGACTGGAAGACATCGATTACGTCGTTAACACGCATAGAGACGGAGACCATGTTTTAGGAAACCCGGTGATCAAGGAAAAAACAAGGGCGCCGGTTGCTATTCATGTCCTTGAAACTGAAGCAGTTCCAACCGCCGATAGCGTGCTGAACGATGGGGACGTTGTAACGTTAGGTGACCGCCAATTCGAAGTCATTCACACTCCGGGACATAGACCGGGAAGCATCTGTCTCTATGATCATGCGAATAAGACGTTAATCACTGGCGACTCGGTATGTGGGGACAGAACCGACTTAATCCGAATGGACAAAGCGCTTTACATCGCCTCTTTGAAGAAGCTTTTAAACCTTGACGTCAACGTGCTCGTCATGTCTCATCCGTTTAAGCCTTTTGGAAAAAGCATACTTACGGGAAATGAAGCACACGAAATGATACAGGCAAGTATTGACATAGCAGAGAAACTGGAGTAGGCGGTACGTCACTCCGGGCTTCGAACGACTGAGATAGCAACGGCACTCAATGTGAAGACCCGACTATTGAAGTTAGCTAGCTCCCCTAAATGATATTGAACCATTATACGCCAAAAAAGAGGTTAGAGGTAAACTACACATAAAGAGTTAGCGCGCGCTAAACGAAGACTAGGGAAAAGTATTATGAGTATTATTATGTTCAACATTATCAAAAGGAAGATGATAAGGTTAAGTGGTGCTATATTGGATCCATTAGTAAATTACCAGATGAGTATAGATTAAAGATCAATGATCATGAAGCTTCAACTATACACAACTATACACAACAATACGATGACTTTACACAACAACAAAAGAAGTTTAAATCAACCTTTATTAGTCAAAATGATGATAAAGCACGTAGGGCCGATCGTCTAGTTTGGTTAGGATATCACCCTTACGAGGTGATGGTCGCCGGTTCAAATCCGGCTCGGCCCACCACATCATCGGGTTCAATATATTTTAAGCAGCGCGCGCTTCCCGACTGAGCTGTGACCATTCTACAATTGTTGCAAGAAGGTTCCTCAGGCGATTAGGTCTGTTTCAAGATTTTCGGAAATATCGCTGGGTCCAACCAGTCTTTCGTTATAAGGATCTTACCTACTTGATAAATTCGCTAGATACAAACGTGATTGAATCGTCTGAAGTGAAAGCACGAGAATTAGAAAAAAGATAGAACAGCTAGCTAGCCTCCGTGGCAGAGTAGATATAATTACGAAATGTAATGTTAGCCACTCTCCTAAGTGGAGTATCTCATTAACTAGCTAGTTCAACGGTAACTTATGGGTAACGTATTGGTAGACAACAGGATTTGACCGAGTAACGTAGGCTATTATCTTCTAAACTTGAATTCTACTTAAATACAGTTCATCACTGTTAGCTAGCTCTTCTCTATCTCCCACTCAGCCTTTAACACGCGTGCTAGTCTTACTCAGCTTTTTATAAACCCTTAACAATTACACTCTTGATGAGGTATGATAATTGGAGAACAATGTTCCAAAAGATGCTCCAAAAAAAATCGATAACTGTTGTACCTTGAAATCGAATTACACGATAGACACGTCTATTTTAAAACAGTATGACCAACGGAACCTCATATTTAACAGAATACATAATGATGCGAGTTGGAAGGGCTATAATAAAAATACCGAAAAACAAGGATTAAGGAACATTACTGAGAAAAGAAGGGGATACACGCGTATAGATTACGCTCTTGCAGAAGCTGCCTGGACAGTCCATGATGTTTGGACAGGCGCTTTTAACTGGAATCGATTTATTCGACCAGGTGGTTCCAGCCTTATGGGTGAAAAGTGGTATCAAGACATCTACAAGGTTGAGAACCTCGATGTGATATCTAGAAAGTTAAAAAAGGCCGCCAAGTTCTATGGTGCATCTTTGGTAGGTATAACAGAGCTCGATCGCCGCTGGTTATTCATTAATAAACGTAACTTAACACCTCTTAAGCTCCCAAATGAAATTAAATCCGTTATTGTCATGGCATTTGAGATGAATGAATTAGGCATTGCTGCTTCACCTACCTGCCTCGCAGCAGCTGCTACGGGTCTAGGCTATTCAATGATGGCCTTTACAGCTTCTTGTTTATCTGAATTCATACGAAACTTAGGATACATAGCTATACCGGCAGGCAATGATATTGCTTTAAGTATACCGCTGGCAATCGACGCGGGTCTTGGTCAACTTGGGAGAAATGGTCTATTAATAACACCAGAGTATGGACCTCGAGTTCGAATATGTAAAATCTTCACAAATCTACCGTTAGTGCCTGATAAACCATTAACCTTTGGAGTTAATGACTTTTGTAGGCAGTGTAAGTTATGTGCAGAAGCTTGTGAAGTCGGTGCAATTTCGATGGAGGAGAATCCAAGCTTTCAACCTGCTTGTAAGAGCAATAATCCTGGTGTCTTAAAGTGGTATGTTGATGCTGAAAAATGTTATGAGTTCTGGTGCGATAACGGTACAGATTGCAGTACCTGTATCGCTGTTTGTCCTTACAATAAGAGACGTAAAATCCCTCCGTAGAAGGACGCGCACTAATTAAATAATGACGAACTTAGAATATCTGAATCCGAGGCAATAGAGAATGTATGATCTGGTCATTAAAGGAGGATTTGTGTTAGATCCCTTACAGGATATTAATGAAGTCATGGACGTAGCTATATCTGGAGGAAAAATCGTTGATGTGTTGAGAGGTGTCAATATTGAAGGAGCAAAACATGTTGTAGACGGTTCAGGCTTATTGGTCACACCGGGCTTAGTAGACATCCACGTACATTGCAGTTACAACGTAGCCCATTTATCGGTGGACCCTGAATTCTCATGCCTTGCCAAGGGAAGCACGACCGTTCTAGACGCAGGTACTACGGGACACCTTAATTTTCTGGGCTTTCGAAAATATGTGATAGATAGGTGTAGGACGAGGATCCTTGCATTATTAAATATCGAGTCTTTAGGCATGATCGAGGCGCATCATAAGGAGGAATGGCCCAAGCTAATTACGGACTACGAGGAGCTGTTTATTAACATACAAGAAACGTTGGAGGTCATTAGGGCGCATCAAGATATTATTGTAGGTATCAAGTGGGCTCATCACACGCCGAAAGGACTCAGCTTAGCTAGAAAAGCGGCTGATGAAGCCAAATGCGTCCTAATGGCTGAAAACCACTATGAACCAGAAACCGTCAAATGCTTAAAGAAAGGAGACATCGTAACCCACACATTTCACGCTCACAAGCCCTCACTAAAAAGAAGTCCTCATGATGGGCTACTAGATGAGGAGGGCAATGTTCAACACGAATTTTACGACGCTATCAAACGAGGCGTCATACTTGATGTAGGTCACGGAGCCGGAAGCTTCTCATGGCACGTAGCTGAAAAAGCCTTTGAGCAAGGCATAAAACCGGATACAATAAGCACGGATCTGCACATGGGAAGCTTTAACGGCCCCGCTTTCGATATGCCCACAACGATGTCAAAGTTCTTGGTACTTGGTATGCCCCTCTACGATGTAGTGAAAGCTAGTACGATCACACCAGCGAAGGTCTTAGGTAAACAGGATGAGATCGGGAACCTACAGCCTGGTGCCTCTGCGGATCTAGCCTTATTTAAACTGGAAGAGGGAAAATTCGTCTTCACCGACGTGTATGAGGATAGAAGAGTCGGTCGTCAAAGATTAAATATTAGACGGGTGATTAGAGGTGGTGAGATAATTATCTAGGTTTATAGCTAGCTTAGGGATAACATTAACGTTAGTTAGCTAAAATAGAAGCAGAAAAAAGAGGAAAAAGTCTGATGGGCGTCTGGATGACTGCTTTTTTAAAACCACATGGTTGTGTCTGCGTCTAATGCCAAGTCGTTCAGGGTTGCTGCTCCGACGATTTTCACGCCCGGGATCAACTCGACGGTCTGCCAGCCCAGCATCTGCTTCGAGGCTTCGCACACTAAGATGGGGATTCCCATGTTCAGTGTCCGGTCGATCATCTCCTTCACGCTGGGAAATGATCCCAATTGGATTTTTTCGGCCTCTCCTGGCAGTAGGGTTTTCAACCCTTGGCCTAGGTAGTAGACTTTTGCGTCGAGGTCCATGGCTTTAGCGGTCTGTGCTAACACTAGCGGTGAATACTGGCGCTCTGGCGTATCACTGGTCTGCACATATAAAATCGATTTTTTTTCACTCATTGTACTGTGCTCTCCTATGTTGTGTGAGTACGACTATTAGTTATAACGTTGTTATATATAAACCTATGATTGTTTTAGGTTCTTGCTAGCTAGTTTAGCTAGTTACTGACTCTGATGGTTTGGAGAGCATTAACGACAAGTCTGTGCCTACAGGGTGCAGAGCTTGGTAAACCATCGAGGAAATTGGGTTAGCACGCGCTAGATGCGATAAAAGAATATACCGCCAATTACTATTTTTGAAGAGCGGGGTGTAAAATTATGGTAAAACTTGGAGAATTACTGAAAGAAGCTGATTGGAAAGTCGAGAAGCATGTACCCGTTATCGAGTGTTCCGATACAGTCGAAGCAGACGCCGTGTTCAAGGTAACGGTTGGTCTGGGAAAAGAGGTGGCCCATCCCAACACTACAGAGCATCACATCCGCTGGATATCCCTGTTCTTCCATCCAGACGGCGAAGCATTTCCCTATCACATAGGACGTTACGAGTTCAACGCTCACGGAGAATCAGCTAAAGGACCAAACACCAGTTCGGTCTACACACACCACGAGGTCACGACGTCCTTCAAGACGGGTAAATCAGGGACGATTCTCGCGTTAGCACTATGTAATATCCATGGACTATGGCAATCAGCAAAAGAGATCGAGGTAAAGTAGCCAGCTTCCACGGGTTGTTGTATAGGGCCCGACAAACCTCGGGCACTCACATGCAGTTCAAGCTGATTTTACAAGGGATAATGCGTAGTATAACTGCGTTGTTTCCCTGTGCAACGGATCATTTTCTAGGCGCTTTAGACGAAATACGCCGCGATTTATGCTTCTTCCCAGAAAAATGGGAGAGGCCCGTCCCTCTTCGTGTACCGTGAGGACCTCGCCTGCTGTGGAAGGCAATGCTCAGGATATTGCTTGCAATGCCTCCCCTTATGCAGGTGATTGCATCCGTCACCCTCTAACGAGTTTCACAGGGAATACAGCTAGCCAGCTTCACTCATTTATTAGGATCATTAAAGAAGAGTAACTAGCTAGCTAAGTAATGGGTTTTTTAGTCCTGCCTTTTCGAAGGCTTCTGCTCTCTCCAGGCATGATTCGCATTTTTCACACTGTTCATCTCTATCATAGTAACAGCTCCATGTCAGTTCCAAGGGTACTCCTAGTTTAACAGCCATCTTAACTACGTCTACCTTGGTCTTTTCGATGAACGGCATTAGTAATTGTATGTGGGGTTCTTTACTCAGTTTGACGCTGTTTACAAGTCGTTCGACTTTTTGGAAGAATGTGGGAGTTGCGTCCGGGAATCCTTCTCGATCCGTCTTCACGTGTCCGCCTATGATAAGGTTAGCTCCATACACCTCGGCGTGGTAATACGCTAAGGAGTAGAATACTAAATTTCTAGCGGGGACATATCCTTCAGGCACCTTAACTCCCTTGAAGGCAGTGGAATTCTCCTTTTTGATGTCTGCAGCGGTCTGTAAGAAGGGGAGTGCCACCTCAATGCAGTCGACGCCAGCTGAACAGGCTATCTTACGGGTGGCTTTAAGTTCTTGTGAAGGACGGCTTGGATAATTATATGTAACCGCATGTACGGTATAATTTTGCTTTAAAGCCCAATACAGGAGTGCAGCTGAATCCATACCTCCTGACAACAAAACTACTGCAGTAGACACTTGTCACACCCCCTCTACTTTGGCATGTTGGACTGCAGCGCGTATGGCCAAATCGAGGGGTGTAAGGGTTATTTGAAAGTCTCGGGTGAAGGGTGTAAAATCCCCCAATACGTCGCACAACATTACATCTACCTCCTCCCTAGAGATCCCTAAGGACTCAGGGGCCTCCTTTACGAGAACCTTGTGAATCTTGTAGTCGGGGACGTTGAAGCCTTCCTCCTCCATGCTCTTGGCGACCCGTGGAATTAAATTCATTAACGTAACCGTTTCCGGTCCCACCAGATCATAGGTTGAATGCGGCTCTCCCCAGCCCAATGCTGCACGTATAAAAGCCGTCGCTGCGTCCTCTACAAAGATGGGTTGCATGGGAGCACTCCCCGTCTCCACAACGAGGACGGTTCCTTGAGAGATGGCGTCAACTAAATTTGGTATTAGTTCATCTCCTGAACCCAGAATGTACGAGGGGCGGAAGACCACACAGGGGACAGGACTTGATTGGCACATCATCTCGATCTCCCGCTTCGACCAAAAGTAGCCATTAGTCGCCCAAGCCCTCTCCTCGTATTTGTCCACTCCCAATCCCGAAGGCGTAACGAACTTGGACACCTGACTTTTATCTGCGCTCTCTAAGACGACTCTAGTGCCATGGACATTGACGTCTTGAAAGGTGGCATACCACTCATTCACAATCCCAATCAAATGGATCACTCCATCACAACCATCAAAGGCCCGTAGATACGCTTCTACATCAAAAGACTTGACAATTATGACCTCAGCTCCCAACTCCTCCACTACGTCAGCTGCTTTTTTTCGACGGACAATGCCTCTAACATCGACACCCATTTCAAGGGCTTTCCTGACGCAGTGTCGCCCTAAAAATCCATTTGCACCCGTTACAGCAATCGTTGTACCTACCAGCCCATCTCACCCCACATAAGGTACAAACCAAAGTCAGCCACATAGTTAATCCTAACCAATAAAAAGACTGTCATCAAGCTAGCTAGTATCAAGATGATCCTTTTAGAACTTGCTACGTCCAATGACCTGGTTGATTGCACCCAAATTATTAATATTCTTAAAGTCTGGTTTAGTAACAACTAAAGGGTGATGTAGAAACTTTGAGTGTGAAAGTTTTAGTTTCGAGGAAGAGAATCACGGAACAGCTGGATCTAACTGAGTTGGAAAAACACGCGAGTATAGAGTATTTAACCGATCCAAGGGATGAGAACGAGCTTCTTAAGAAGATCAGTGACGCCGAAGTTTTCATTGGTTTTGCAGCGTCAGAGAAAATTCTTGAGGCAGCTGAAAAGTTGAAGATGATCCAGACTCCCGCGGTTGGCTTTGAGCGAATCGCTGTCGACGCAGCCACAAAGAAGGGTATCTTAGTCTGCAACACCGTGGGCTCTAACGCTGAGTCCGTGGCTGAGCTGGCTTGGGGCCTCATCTTGGGCTTAGCAAGACAGATTTATGGAGCAGATAGGCTGATGAGGGATGGGAAGTGGGAGCGTTTCGCTCCAGAGAAGCACACACTTTTGTGGGGTAAGACTCTTGGCATAGTTGGCTTCGGTAGCATAGGCCGTCAGGTGGGCATGCAGGGCCACCTCGCCTTCAACATGAACCTGATCGTAAGCGATCCCTTCATAACACCGGACGTAATCATGAACTTAGGGGGAAGGCCAGTCTCACTTGATATCTTGATGAGGGAGTCGGACTTCGTTTCAGTCCATGTACCCCTGACGCCTGCGACCAAGCATCTTATTGGGGAGAGGGAGCTGCGGTTGATGAAGCCCTCGGCTTTCTTGGTAAACACTTCCAGAGGCGCTGTCATCAATGAGGTAGCCCTTATAAATTGTCTCCAAGAGGACGTCATAAGGGGGGCTGGGCTTGAAGTCTTTGAGGTTGAACCTCTACCTGTGGATAGCCCCTTACGTAAAATGGACAACGTTATCATGACTCCTCACCAAGGCGGGGCCCCTGAAGCATTCACTCGGATGTTCGAAGCTGCAGTGGAGAACGTTGAGAGGTTCCTCCGAGGGGAGAGACCAATGTATGTCCAGAACTCAGAGATTCTATACACGTAAACCCATCAGATCCCAAGCTACAAAGTACATCCTAGAAAATGCTTCTGAGAATGTCTATTCATTTTTAGGAGCTAGTGTGCAGTCGATGAATAGAAGCCTTTTGTGCAACGCGAATATTAATAGGGCATAGGAGACGGAAAGTGTGATTACGCGTCGGCGTGCGTTAATCTCTGTTTACGATAAGACTGGATTACTTCACTTTGCACGAGAGCTGAACCGACTTGGATTTGAAATAGTTGCATCTAGTGGGACATTCACTGTCTTGAAAAACGGTGGAGTTCAACTTGTTAAACAGGTTTCAGATCTAACGAATGTACCAGAAATTTTGGATGGCAGAGTAAAGACGTTACATCCTAAGCTGATTGGTGGAATACTTGCCCTGAGAGATAAGAAAGAACACATGAATGAACTTACACGATTAAATATTAAGCCCATCGATGTGGTTGTGTGTAACTTTTACCCTCTTGAGAGGATAAACGGGAGAAACCTTGACTTACAGACCTTTCTTAATAGTATTGACATCGGTGGGCCTTCTCTGATTAGAGCTGCGGCAAAGAATTTTCCTCATGTCGTCGTAATTGTAGACCCAGAACGGTATGGCCAGGTTCTCCAAGAACTTAAAAAATACGGTAACGTAACTATTGAAACCAAGTCTGCCTTAGCGATAGAAGCGTTTCATAAAACAGCAAGCTACGATCACTCAATTTATCGATTTTTCAAAACCTTCGTAACTACTGAAGACCGCTAAAACGTTTTTTGGCTAACCGAATTCACCGAGCTAGCTAGTTCCACGACGGTGACAGCGGCGACAATGAGCTCGCTAACAATAATCGCGGACGAGCCCAATATAACCTTGAAAATAAGAGAAGTTCCTTCAGAAGATAATCTATTCCAAAAAAAGCTATCAAAAGGCGTATAAACGCCCTATCAAATTCTATTTCCGAAGTTGAGTTGCAAATTGAAGGGATGAAGCCTTGTCTGATCATGAATACCTCTTAGGCATCGATGTTGGAACGTATAGTCTGAAAACATCTTTGTGGAGTGCAGATGGGAAGCTAGTTAACACTGTTAAAAGGGAGTACGGTGTTAACCACCCAAAACCGCTCTGGGCAGAGCAGAACCCGGAGATTTGGTGGCAAGCCCTTAAATCAACATCGAAAGAAGTGATTAGGAAGGCAGATATCGAGCCTTCAAGCATCATAGGAATCGGGGTAAGTGCCTTCGTTCCTCCACTCGTTCCACTGGACAAGAATGGAAATGTTCTGAGATCGGCAATCCTCTCATTTGACCAGCGAAGTATTCACCAAGCTGTGCGATTAAGAAGAGAGATTGGGAGAGAGGTTTTTAAGATCGCAGGTAATCGCATTGCTCCTGGAGCCTTCTCAGCCACCAGCATGGTCTGGATTAAAGAAAGAGAGCCAAAAGTCTTTGAGGAAGCTTATAAGTTCGTACATGCCTGTGGCTACATCGCCTACAAGCTAACAAACACCTTCTCAATGGACTTCTCCAACGCCTCGATGACTTTGCTGTTTGACACGGCTAGGAGGAGGTGGAGTGAGAAACTCTGCGACTTGATCGGGGTACCGATTGAAAAGCTACCCGAGGCTGTGGGTTCTTGGGAAGTTGTCGGTGAGTTGACGTCTGAAGCGGCTGAAGACCTAGG
>JAOZHB010000132.1 GCA_026015035.1 Candidatus Bathyarchaeota archaeon
CTATCGACGAGGAACGGGCTCTGGGTCACCCGTGAAACAAACTCGATGTACTTGACAAGGGCTTCAGAAGTCGAGCCCACGACGTCGAGTATGTGGGGGTTCCCGGTTTGGTCAGACATCTCCTCTTGCCGATTGATGAGGTTTTCAGCCTCCGCCTCATCGAAGAGACCTCGCCTCGCGTCCGTCACGATCTTGTGCTTGTCATAGAAGATGCTGCCAATTAAGACGGTTGGGTAGGCTCCGGGCTGCCCTCCGATTTTGACGCCTGCTATTTGAAAAACCTTCTGTTCTTTCTCAAAGGCGAACATGTTTAAGCCTCTTCAAGGCGGTTTCACGCATCTTTTTCGTAGGTCTCAACTGACACTCATCCGATTGGTGGCGTTAATTAAACTTGGTGTTTCCGCTGCAGGAGTTTTATAAGGTAGTCTCCGTACGCCGTGGGCGTCATCAGATTCTCGATCTCTTGTTGGAGGTTGCTGGGTTTGATGAGTGCTATCCAGCCCCTACCGTAGGGATCTTGATTGACCAGTTCAGGGTTTAACACGAGCTCCTCATTCCCCTCAACGACTTCTCCGGAGATGGGACTGAAGAGCTCGGATACCGCTTTCACAGACTCCGCTGTCCCCAGAGGCTCCATCTGCTTGACGAGGACCCCCTTACTGGGAACATCCACGAAGACCACTTCATGCAACTCTTTTTGGGCATAATCCGATATTCCAACCCTCACCAAGCCAGTTTCAGTTATCAATGCCCACTCATGTTCCTTGGTATAATAGACGTTTTCAGGAAGCACAATGTCTTCAACCTTCATGCGACACGTCTCCATGTTCTTATTTCAATCAGATACATACTGAAAGGTATAGCATACACATTCATCTCGGGGGTTCACTTCAAATGCGCTTCTGCACCCAATTCGTGGATCAGTTGCTGCGCTCTGTCCAATCGAATCTTCTTTTCCTCAATCATCCTCTGAGCCACTGCATCCACTAGATCTCCCGTGGCGCCAGCTTCCACTGCAACGTTTCGAGCGTGTAATGCCATATGTCCCCTCTGAATGCCCTCATCGGCCAGAGCTCGTAAAGCCGCTAAATTCTGGGCTAACCCGATGCACGCCAGAACCTCCCCGAGTTCGGTAGCAGTCTTCACGCCGAGGATCTTCACGTTGACTCGGGCCACGGGATGCGCCTTCGTCGCCCCGCCCACGAGCCCAACTGCCACAGGTAACTCAATGGTTCCCACAAGATCACCCTCTCGAGTCTTCTCCCAGACGGTGAGGGGCCTATATCGACCAGAGATGGATGCGTAGGCGTGGGCTCCCGCCTCCATTGCGCGCGTATCGTTTCCAGTTGCTAAGACCACGGCGGAGACTCCATTCATCACCCCTTTGTTATGGGTTGCACAGCGGTAGGGGTCAGATGCAGCGAAGGCGTAGGCTTGGACGATTCCATCCACGACCGCTTCACCACCCACCTCCTCTTGGGGTATAAGGACTTTGGCTCGGGCTAAGCGTTTCGTGGCCAGATTTGAGATTATCCGCAAATAGACTCTCCCACCCGTGATCCGTTCGATGAGGGGGGCAACGGCCTCAGACATGGTGTTGACGGCGTTGGCGCCCATGGCGTCCCTGCAATCCACGAGGAGCTCCACGATGACCATAGGTCCTCGAGTGGTGTCTATGACCTTCGCTTGCAGGTCCTTAGCGCCTCCACCCACCGATACAAGGATGGGGTCTTGCTCGTTGGCCTGCTTAAGAATCTCGTCTCTGGCGTGCAGAACCGCTATCCTGGCGCGGTGAGGGTCTTCGACGCCTACGACTTGGATTTGGCCGATCATGATGGGTTCCGTCGTGCTGGCTGTGAAACCACCCCTGACCCTCGCCATCTTCGCGGCGTAGCTGGCGGCAGCCACGACGGAGGGTTCCTCGATGGCCATGGGAATCAGGTAGTCCTTTCCATTGATGAGGAAGTTTACCGCGATGCCCAGGGGCACGGGCATGACCCCCACTACGTTTTCGATCATGCGGTTAACCTGGTCCATGCTGAGGGCGCCTGTGGAGAAGACGGTTCTGGTTTCGTCGTCGGTCAGACCGGCGAAAGCCTGTACATGCTCAAGTCTCTCCTTGGGATGGAGTTTATAGAAGCCTGATATTCGGGAAGTCCTCGCCATAACGATACCTTCTCACATTAGGATAGATGTATCGTGTAACAATATAAAAGTTATACAAGTGTCAGAGGATTTAAGGCCATTGTCAACGGAAGACGCCATAAAGCTTGGAGGAGCTGCCATCCGTACTCGGTTCCTGAGACGGATTACATGGTTTTACATGAAGTCGTAGCCCTGAATCGCGTAATCCTGTGAAGGGCTAGCGTGAAGAACTAAAATTCCTCTGCACGCTCCCTTTAGATAGTGCGTACGCTTTTCTTTCGGACGGTTAACGTTGGAGCCGAATGGAAAACGTTATCTTGATGGGTA
The DNA here is from genome assembly GCA_026015035.1 of Candidatus Bathyarchaeota archaeon. Lineage (GTDB taxonomy): Archaea > Thermoproteota > Bathyarchaeia > RBG-16-48-13 > DAOVBJ01. The sequence continues at coordinate 2,473 of JAOZHB010000132.1, forward strand.
CAGGTAGACATCCCCAGAAGACTTCTTAAGAGGTTGTAGGAGGGGTGAAGACCGCTCTGAAAGTCTGTACCTTTAACGTGAACTCCATTAGAGCACGGATAGACCTCGTGACATCTTGGTTGGAGCATCGGGATAACGACATCGACGTGCTCTGTTTACAGGAACTCAAAGTTGTGGACGAGAAGTTTCCCTACGAAGCCTTTGAACAACTAGGATTTACCTGCGAGGTGTATGGACAGAAGCAGTATAACGGCGTGGCCATCTGTTCAAAGCGACCTCTAACCCTTTTAGAAAGAGGGTTTGACGACGAGTACTGGGATCAGCAGAAAAGATTAATGGCGGGACGCGTTGGAGACCTCCACATCATCAATGTCTATGTCCCTCACGGCGATCTGAGGGGTACAGACAAACATCAGTATAAACTCGCGTGGTACAAACAGTTTTTCCGATTCTTACAGGAGGGATACACGCCTGATCAGAAGATCCTGGTTTTAGGTGATTTTAACGTTGCACGAGACGATGTAGACGTGTATGACCCTGAGAAGGTGAAGGATGCTATTGGAACGATGGCTGAGGAACGGGCGGCCTTCAACGAAGTAATAAGCTGGGGGCTCATAGACGCTTTTCGACGGTTGTATCGCGATAGAAAGGGGTTCACGTGGTGGGACTACATTGGGGGCACCATTTGGCGAGACGAAGGAATGAGATTGGACTACATTTTCTGCACTCACCCTCTACTCAGCAACCTCAAACGGGTGGAAGTCGATTTATGGCCGAGAAGAAGGCGGTCTCCAACGCCCTCAGATCACGCTCCGACCATCGCGGCCTTCGAAGACCAGTTAGAGCCTCAAAGTCAATGTGTCTGAGACCCCATGCGGCACCATACCCTCAGCCGTGATGGTTTCAGCCACGCATACTGGTTTCAACGTTAGGATTAAATTTCACCGATTCTCATCAAGTATCACGGGAGGATTTTCGCTGTGAAGTACTCCAGCATCGCTGATGCTTACGCCAAGATGGAAGCGACGTCGAAACGCCTGGAGATGACGGATTACTTGGTAGAGCTATTAACGGAGACGCCCAAGGAGCTCATTGGAAAAGTCGCCTACCTCACGCAGGGCGCCTTATACCCAGACTTCGAAGGAATCGAACTCGGTATGGCAGAGAAAATGGTCATAGCCGCGATAGCCAAGGCCACTGACCTCAAGAAAGAGGTGATCGTGGACGCGTGGAAGCAAATCGGCGACCTGGGCTCAACGGTGGAAAAGCTGCTACGTGAGAAACCATCTACCCCCAACGCGAAAACTGTGAAGCTCACTCCAAGGCAGTCCTTGACGGTGGAGGCCGTATATGACACGTTCGACCGCATCGCGCACACCGGGGGCAAGGGCTCTGTTGAACGAAAGGTCAACGCGTTGACGAGGCTCATCGTAGAAGCGACGGCAGAAGAGGCCAAGTACCTCGTCAGGACGGTGACGGGACGGCTGCGTCTCGGGATCGGCGACATGACCTTCTTGGACGCGTTGGCCATCGCGTATGGCGGTGGAAAGACGGCGCGGAAGGACCTTGAGAGGGCGTACAACATGTCCTCGGATCTGGGCCTCGTCTCGGAGACCGTCGTGAAGGAGGGCATGGAAGGGATACGGAGGTTTCACGTGCAACTGGGAAGGCCCATCAGACCCATGCTCTGCGAACGCTTAACCTCAGCGGAGGCAGTTCTGACCAAACTGGGGGGAAAGGGAGCCGCTGAATACAAGTACGATGGCCTGCGGATACAGGCCCACGTTTCACCCGAAGAGATCTCCCTCTTCTCCCGTCGCCTCGAAAACATTACCACGCAATTTCCCGATGTCAGGAAAGCGTTGAAGCACGGTGTTAAAGCGGAGAGCGTTATTGTGGAGGGCGAGTGCATCGCCGTTGACCCAGACACGGGAGACCTTCAACCATTTCAAGTGGTGACCCAGAGGCGGGGGAGAAAGCACGAGATCAGGAAGAAGGTGGAGGAGATTCCCGTGATCCTTGTACTCTTCGACGCGCTCTTTGTTGACGGGGCGGGTCTCCTAGATGCGCCTTACCTTCGAAGACGGGAGTACCTTGAGCAGGTGATTGAGGAAAACGGGAATGTAAAGATTACGCACCCCCTCATCGTTACGGAACCCAAGCAACTCGATGAATTCATGGCTTCCGCTGTGGAGAATGGGTGTGAAGGCTTGGTGATAAAGTCGATTAGGGAGGACTCGGTGTATCAAGCTGGGGCCAGAGGCTTCCTCTGGATCAAGTACAAGCGGGAGTACAGGAGCGAGTTAGTGGACACCCTCGACTTGGTAGTGGTGGGCGCGTTTGCAGGGCGGGGGCGGCGGGGGGGGACCTACGGCGCCCTGTTGATGGCTGCGTACGACGAGGACTCGGAGGCCTTCAAGACGGTTTGCAAGCTGGGGACGGGGTTTGATGACGCGACTTTGGCGAAACTCCCCTCACTCTTCAAAGAACATGTGGCGGACCACGTGCATCCCAGAGTCGAGTCCAAGATCGAAGCCGACTACTGGTTTGTTCCCACGAAGGTTTTGGAGATCAGAGGGGCCGAGTTAACGTTGAGCCCAAGTCACACGTGTGGCTTGGATCTGGTGAAGGTGGGCGCGGGTTTAGCGGTGAGGTTTCCACGGTTCACGGGTAGGTGGCGTGACGATAAGGCTCCCCACGACGCGACGACCGTCAAGGAAGTTGTGGGCATGTATAAGGCCCAGCTGAAAACCTTCTAGCGGAACCCGTTTCGTTTTGAATCTTGGTTATGCGAGGAGTTTGAGGCTGGTTAGGGTCAGGATTTGTGAGCAAACTACTACTTGGCTTATTGCAATGGACTCGTCATAGGTATGGGCCTCTGCTGGGTCGCCTGGACCGAAGACGATGGTGGGTATGTGTGCGTCGTTGATGAAGTTTCTTGCGTCTGTGCCGTACGCAGCTCCACTCGGCTGCGGGATCTTGCCTGTTACGTTCTTGACGGCCTCCTTCACCACCTGAGCGATATAGGAGTCAACGGGGATCTCCGCTGCGTCGAAGCCTTCCCCTCTGCGACTGATTGTTCCCTCGAAGGTTTCGTCCTGCTGCTTTATCTGTGAAAGGATTGCCTGTATCTCTGCCTCCACTTCACCCAAGTCTTCTCCTGGGAGGAGTCGCCTGTCGAGGGTGACCTTGCATGACCCGGGTACAACGTTTTCCTTAATTCCCGCTTCAATCATGGTGACGGAGCAGACCGCGCCTCCGAGGAGGGGGTGCTGTTTCTCCCCGATCTTTTCCCGGTATGCTCGTAGGCGGGTGATGAAGTCTGCGGCCTTTTCAATGGGGTTGATTCCTAGCTCTGGTGTGCTGGCGTGTGCTGGCTTCCCCCGTATCTCCACATCGACCCACAGTAACCCTTTCTCCGCGGTGACGACCTTCAAGTTAGTGGGCTCCAACACGATTCCCCAATCCCCGGTGTATCCCTTGTCCAGCAAGAGGGTCTTGGTTCCCGGCTCACTGGTCTCCTCGCCCACGGCGAAGTGAAGGAGCAGATTGCCCCTTAACCGATGTCCACTCTCCGTAATCGCCTTCGCCGCAAGCATCATCGCCGTTAATCCCCCCTTCATGTCACATGAACCTCGTCCGTAGAGTCGCCCTGCCTTCACCTCTCCACCAAAGGGGTTGATACTCCACCGCTCCACCGCTCCCAGAGGTACTACGTCAAGATGACCATTCAACACAAGCGTGGGTCGTCCCTCATCACCCCTAATCGTCGCGACGACTTGGGGTCGATGAGCATAGGGTTCCGGAACCAGTGTTGCATCCACACCCTCATCCTTCAACCACGCTGCAACAGTCTCTGCCAGCTCCCGTTCCTCCCCCGGGGGATTTCTACTGGGAATCTGAACGAGTTTTCTGAGAAGACGGATAGCGTCTCCTTCCTCGATCGTACTCAGAACCCTCTCCTTCTCATTCAACGCTTTCTCCTCCTTTAGATAGGATGCGATCTTCGTTGTTTCTCAACGGTTTTCACAGCCTTCTCGAAGGCTTCCATACACCGCTCCACATGCGTCTCCTCGATCGTGAGGGGGGGTTGAATCCGTATAACGTTTGACCAGAATCCCCCGGCTCCCACTAGGAGACCTTCGTCGTAACATGCTCTGCGAATCGCTTTGCACTCCTCTCCTCCAGGCGCCTTCGACTTCTTGTCCTTCACCACTTCAACCCCAATCATCAAGCCCCGTCCTCTCACCTCACCCACGATCCCTGAAGCCTCCTCCACCTCCTTCAACCTTCGTATCAGCAAGGAGCCCATCTCTTTCGCGTTCTCCCAAAGCTTGTTCTCCACGATGAACTCGATCGTCGCGTTGGCTGCAGCGCACATGACGGGATTTGCCCCCCAAGTCGAGAAGTGGTCTCCCACTTCAAAGGCGTCCCCAATGGGCTGGGAAGCCACTACCGCGGAGATTGGCCATCCATTTCCAAGGGCCTTGGCTAAAGTTATCACGTCGGGTTTAACATTATAGACTTGGCTGCCCCACATCTCACCTGTTCGGCCCAGGCCCGTCTGAACTTCGTCGAGGATGAGGAGTATGTCGTGGTCGTTGAGGATCTTCTTTACTTCCCTGAAGTAGTCGGGGGGTGGCGTGACTATTCCCCCAACTCCGAGGATGGGTTCAGCCATGTAGGCCGCAACATTCCGAGAGGTGGAGAAGTTGATGATGTCTTCAATCATCTTGGCGCATTGGAGGTGGCAGCTGGGGTACGTGTGGCCTAAGCTGCATCGATAGCAGTACGGGGTTGGGACGTGGATTACGCCGGGGAGGAAGGGACCCATAGTGAAGGCTTTGGAGTAGGCGGCTACGGGGGTACCTAGTGATCGAGCCCCATAGGTTTGCCCGTGGTAACTGCCTTGCAGGGTCAGGACTTCATGTTTCTCGGTGTAACGTCGCACCATCTTGATAGCGACGTCGCTGGCTTCAGATCCGCTGGTGTGGAAGGAGGATATACAGGGTTTGAAGGGGGCTACTTCGGCTATTTTCTGGGCTAATTCAAGGGCTGGAAGGGTGTAATAAGAGTGGGATGAACAGTGAACCAGCTGTTCCAACTGTTCTTTAACTGCTCTCTGAATCTTCGGGTTGTTGTGACCCGCGTTTACCGTGGCGATTCCCGCCCAGAAATCCAAGTACGTCTTTCCCTTCAAATCGGTTAAGAAGACGTCCTCGGCTTGGACGACGATTAGAGGGAAGGGCTTGCCAAAGCTTGTCACGACGTTTCGATCGTAGTCTTCTATGAAGGTTTTCTCATCGGTCATAAATCGTTAATCACCCCGTAAGTCTACGTCTTTTAAGCATAAATACGTGTTCTTTAAGCTCTTCTATACTGAGCTTCACCCTCTCTTATCCTGAGTATGATTGGCGGGTTGGATGAGGCGTTAGCGTGCACGCTAATAGGTGTGGTTACTTTTTGGTGGAAGACTTTGAGGTTCTGCGTGCTCCATAAGTTTTGGAGACGTCCGCTTTTTTTGTGTGTGATCTTGCACTGACTCGTTAGGAGTACTCTCATCAGAGACATCTCATACACGGGCTCAGGCTTCGCTGATTCGCTGGTTGAGAGTTTTTATGGATTTAACATTCGGCGGGTGAGACAGTTTTATTCAAGCGTGGGATGGATCAATTGGTGGTGGGTTATCCTTGGGGAAATGACTTTAATATCGTGTTACTAGTTACTATATGGCGATGAGATTGGCCCAGAAGGATGCGTGGGAAGAAGGCTTAGATGAGGAAATTGTCGGCAAGCTCATGGAGTTGCGGAGTTATTTAGAGACGCGGTTGAAGGAGGTGGAGGAGGAATTGGAGAGGCTGCGGGTTCTCTCCAAAATCGTGGAAGAGGTCATCGTTTCTAAAAGTTTCAGAGTCGCGGAGACCCTCCAACCAACGCCGCAGGAAAGAGAGACACCGTTGCCCACGTCTGAACCGGAGGAGAGTGTCCCCTTGAAGACCGCTCAAGGCGTGTCATTGGCTGCGATGGTGGTCAGTCCCCCGAATGTTCGTATAGTCCCCGTTGAGGAGTTGGAATTCAGTGTTCATACGCCACCTTTTCAATCTTTTTTTGTCTCTCGAATACTGGAGCCCATGCGGGTGAAGGACGATGAGGCGGTGAGGAAGGGCGAATTTCTTCCGGAAAACGCCCTATCGTATGAAGTCGTCACCGATGGAGACATCATCAAGGAAGTGGTGGTCAGGAATTATGGTGGTGAGACACGGCTTAGGGAGGTCAAGTCCGCGTGCCGCTGGACGCTGGAGAAGATGTATGAGAGAATCCACGGACCATAACCTGATCACCCAAGTTGAGAGGGAAGCCCTTGTTTGCGGATAGAAGTAAATTGTTACGTGAAAGACGCGAGTACACGTTTTTGAAGGAGGAACTACCGGGAGGAGAGACATGTGAGTGATGATCGGTCTGAAGACCCGTTGTGGCCGGTTCTTATCGAAACCGTCCACTCTCTAATCCTATATCGTCATCATAAAGCCTACGTGAGGGACGTGATCTTACATGAGAAGCCCGATCTTTCACCTCAGGATTTGGCTCTGAGTCTCGGAGTGTCCTTGGGAGAGGCCATGGTGATTCTCAGCGAACTCAGAGGTGAAGAGACTGAGTAGAGACGGAGGGGTGAAGCGTGGTCGTTGAAGAACCGGGTGAGATACTCCACATTTCAACCCTCAGTGGAAAACTGAACGGTCAACAGGTTGTTTTAAGGGGATGGATCTACACGAAGAGACTGCACGGTCGACTCGTCTTCCTGACTCTGCGGGACTCCACTGGCCTCGTCCAAGTAACCATTCACAAGGGACAGCTACCGGAAGAAGAATTTGAGACGGCACAGGAGGTTACTGTAGAGTCATCGGTGACCGTCGGGGGACAGGTGAAGGCTGACCCCCGGGCGCCAGGAGGCGTGGAAGTGCAATGCACCACGTTTCAGGTTCTCGCCAAGGCGTTCGACGACTACCCCATCCAAGTGGGCGCAGGAAAGGAATTCCTCTTGGACAAAAGGCACCTCCACATCAGAAGCCCCACCGTCACCGCGATTCTCAAGGTCAAGGCCAGCTTCATTCAAGCTGCAAGAGAAGGGCTCGGGAAAAACGGCTTTATCGAGGTGCATTGTCCCCTCCTCATCAATGTGGCGTGTGAGGGAGGCGCCACCCTCTTCCCCGTCAACTACTTCAAAAGGAAGGCCTACCTCTCCCAGAGTGTCCAACTCTATCAAGAAGCCGCCATCACCGCCCTTGAGAAGGTATACAGCGTGGAACCCAGTTTCAGAGCGGAGAAGAGTCGAACACGACGGCATTTAACCGAGTTCTGGCAGATCGAGGCAGAAGCAGCAAACACGCCTTTAACGGAGATTCTGAAGATTCAAGAGAACCTATTAACCACGGCCTGTAGGCTCGTCCGCGAACGGTCGAAGGCAGAGTTCAAGTTTCTCCGGAGGAGATTCAAACCGCCTAAACCCCCCTTTCAGAGAATCACCTATTCGAAAGCCGTTGAGATCTTACGTGGCTTGGATGTAGAGTTCGAGTGGGGAGAGGATTTTGGAGCCGTTGAGGAGCGGGTTTTGAGTAAACAGTTCAAACAGCCCTTCTTTGTCACCCACTTTCCCAGAAGGTGTAAGGCATTCTACCACGACCCCGATCCGACAGACCCGGAGGTAACGCTGTCCGCGGATCTCTTGGCGCCGAGGGGCTTCGGAGAGATAGCAGGGGGAGGCCAAAGGATAAGTGACTTCGCGTTATTGGTTGAGAGTCTAAAGGAGTTCAAGCTTAACCCCGAGGACTACGAGTGGTACTTGGATCTGAGGCGGTATGGAAGCGTGGTTCACAGCGGGTTTGGCATGGGAGTGGAACGGGTCATTCGATGGATGCTGAGGCTGCCCCACATCAGAGACGCCACCCTCTTTCCACGAACACCCGCAAGAGTCTATCCATAAAAGCCACTGAAATCGACGAAGGCTCACATCTAGCTAGCCATACGCATCCAATACCTTGAAGTCTCGTTCAAACCTGTTTATAAAAAAGATGTAAAAGTCTTCCTCAAGGTATGTTGGGGAGTGCAGGAGTGTTTTTCACGACATCTCTGGAAAACCCGTTTAAGTTTTCGTTTCAGCCCGTGATCTAGAATAAGCTTTAAAACGGTCTATAAAAAACTACTTTATGATGCTGATGAACGCGGCTTCAAAGAAGATCTCTGAGAAAGACGTGGAGCACATCGCAAACCTTGCGAGAATTGAACTCACCGAGGAAGAAAAAAGGTGCTTCACCGAGCAGTTTAACACCATCCTGGAATACTTCGAAATCATTAACAACCTGGATACTGAAGAGGTTCCTCCCACGTCCCACGTCATAGACGTGACCAACGCGTTTCGAGAGGACCGGGTGAGTCCCTCCCTATCTATGGAAGACGTGTTGAAGAACGCGTCTAAAAAGGAGCGTGGGTTCTTTAAAGCTCCGAAAATAATTTGAAGAGGCAACTGAATGGGTGAACCATACCTTCTAACGGCGAGGGAAACAGTGAACGCGGTGCGGAACGGAGATCTCACCGCTGAGGAATGCCTCCACGCAACTCTTGAACGAATTAAAGAGGTTGACCAACATCTTCATGCCTTCATAACCCTGAAAGAAGACGTTGCCCTACAAAGGGCTAAGGAAATCGATCGAAAAGCCCGAAAAGGCAAGACTCTGGGACGCTTAGGCGGAGTCTGCATAGCCCTCAAGGACAACCTATGTACGAAGGACTTTCCGACAACCTGTGGATCCCGAATGCTTGAATCGTTTTCACCCCCTTACAATGCCACGGTCATTGAAGACCTCTTGAAGGAAGACGCAATTCTCCTCGGGAAGACCAACATGGATGAGTTCGCTATGGGCACCTCAACAGAGACCAGTTATTTTGGTCCGACGCGAAACCCTTGGCAGACCGATCATGTTCCAGGAGGCTCCTCCGGGGGAAGCGCAGCAGCAGTTGCCTCGAAAGAAGCCGTCCTAGCATTAGGGTCGGATACTGGTGGGTCAGTCCGATGTCCCGCAAGCTTCTGCTCCGTCGTCGGGATGAAGCCAACCTACGGCCTCGTCAGCAGGTATGGCTTGATAGCCTACGCTAACAGCTTGGAGCAGATCGGGCCCTTCAGCAGGAACGTCTACGATTGCGCGCTGTTGCTGAGTGTGATCGCTCATCATGACGCAGCGGACGCCACGTCCCTACCTACGTCACATCAAGACTACACGGGTTTCCTCATGGAGGACCTTGAGGGCCTAACGATTGGGGTACCAAAGGAGTTCTTCGGCGAAGGTGTTGACGAACGGGTGGTCATGTCTCTTCGAAAAAACATCGACAGCCTCGAAGGCCTTGGCGCTTCCTGGGCAGAGTGCTCCCTTCCCACCCTCAAGTACGCTCTTCCAGCCTACTACCTGATCGCCATGTCGGAGGCCAGCTCCAACCTGGCCCGATACGACGGCGTGCGGTACGGCTACAGCCAGAAGTATTCTTCTGAGGATTGGAACACCGTTTTTTCCAGGAACAGGAGACGCGGCTTCGGCGCCGAGGTGAGACGACGAATCATACTTGGGACATACGCCCTCTCAAGCGGCTACTACGACAGGTACTATCTGAAGGCCTTAAAGGTTCGAACCTTAATCAAAGCGGATTTCGACAAAGCGTTCCAAGACTTCGACGTACTCGTCGGCCCAACTATGCCCATACTCCCCTTCAAGATAGGCGAAAAGATCAATGACCCCCTCGCCCTATACATGTGTGACCTGTTAACCGTCCCCCAAAACCTGGTCGGCTGCCCCGCCATATCCATTCCCTGCGGATTCGTCGAAGGGTTACCCGTGGGAATGCAGATTACGGCACCCCCCCTGAGAGAAGACGTGTTATTCAGAGCCGCCTACGCTCTTGAACAACACAACCCAATAGAAAAAGGTTGATTTCATTGAAGACAGACCTCACTCACACGATGAAGCTGACCAAACTTAAGACCGTCGAAGCAATCCCCCTTTGAGTCCAGAAGATTGAGGTGACCCAGTTGAACGACCATATAAAAAGGCTGAGACGGGAGGAATTGAACCTCATAATCGTAAAAGAGGAGACAACGCTATTCACGAGCAGTGAAGAGGGCATGAAGCCCCTCTTTGAAGCCATTAATCGAGTAGGAGTACCCACGCTGGAGGACACGATAGTTATTGATAAGATCGTGGGAAAGGCCGCGGCCCTCCTCATCAGCTATTTCAAGGCAAAAGAGGTCCACTGTATAGTCCTGAGCACAAAGGGAAGAACAGTCTTAGATAACCATAGGATCAAACACTATGAGGAGAGGCTGACGCCAGAGATCATGAACCGGAGGGGAACGGGCTTATGCCCCTTTGAACAGGCGGTAAGGGATGTGGACGATCCGCGAGAGGGCTATGAACGCGTAAGTACTACATTGAAGGCTTTAGGCATAATCTAACTAGCTACCAATGCTTAAGACTCGTTAAAAGTGTCGTTATAAGAGAAAAACGTGGTCGTCCAGCCACTATCGCCTGAAGCCACAGTCCTTTTTAAAGGAATATTAAAGCGACCACAGAAGCTAGTTAAATGGGTATTTATCTGCGTCCATTCTACGGGGTAGAGAAGAAGAAAGCGCTTAGAAAGATGATTAAGCTCGTGATAAAGCCGACGGCTACTACTAACATGCCGTGCAACAGGACGTTCTCGCCAGATACCCTTCCCAAGAAGACGCCGAGAATGAATAAAACGAAGAAGTCTAGAATGAATGAAGCGATGACCCCGATTTCCACGGAGATCAAGACGGATTGAGCGAGGAAGAACGGAATCAACGGAATCACCGCAGCCAAGGCGGGAGATAGGCCGTCAATTAACGAGATCATCAGGACCTTCTTATCGGCTTCCCGTTCTAGGATTGAGCCACTGAGGTCAGTGAACATGTACTGTTCCATTTGCCGCAGCGTCCTTTTCCGCTCCGCTCTCTCCGATAGGTATCGCCCAAACGCCCCTGACATCCCCATCGCAAGACACGCACTCAGACCCATGCTGATGACGAGTCGGGGATCCGTCGCCCCTAGAATGATGTTTCCCATCAAGATGCCGAGAATCGTTAACGCTCCGTCGAAGGCGTTATTGACGAAGGCGCGTCGAGTGATTTCATCGGAAACAAAGTCTCCGTTGCGTTGAATAAGATTCTCCAGAGTCTGATGCAGTTTTCTTACGAATACTTTAAAATTTATGCGTTCAACCATAGCTACCCAGTCTACCTACCATCAATGAAGTTACGTAATCCCCCTTTTCTAAGCCTGATACGTCCTCGCATTTCGAAAATACGAAACAGGGGTCAACACCACTTCATCGTTTTGTCGAACCAAGGTTACGCCCTTTGGGACCGAATGTACTTCAATGTTCTGTCGAATTCGTCATGGATCTGATCAATCTTGCGGATGCTCGTATCGGAGTGACGGGCCAGGACAAGTATGGATGCGGAAAGCTTCTCGCTGTCTTGTTGGGGAACATAATCCTCCGCTGATATCACGTTATCCACGTTTCGTATGACGGCGCCGAACTCTTTTATGGCTTCTTGGATCTTGTTGTATTCGAGGTTGTATCCCTCTAAGGTCACTTTGAAGTCCTCAACGTTTTTTTCGAGTTCTGAGAGGGCTATGTCGACTTTAGCAATGCCGTCGATCGCGCTCAGTCTTTCTACAAGGTCAACTATTGATTGTTGGGCGGGAGACATGACATCTAAAATGATTTTCACAATTTTCAAGGGTACTTTCCCGTTCTCTTGCGCCTATCCATGAGCCTTGTTCCTTATATAGATAACTCTCTTCGTGAGCACCCCTAAGGCTCTCGCCTACCCTACATCCTTTCTAGCTAGCTAGCGTTAATATGGTTCCTGAGGTTCCTCTTCGTACGCGGCAGGTGCTTTCGGAGGCGTAAACTGCGTGAAAGGCTCGTTTATTTTCTGGATGAGGTCATTGAACTCGGATTTAGTGATCATAGTCTCCTTTATGCGGTCCAAGGCGTTTTTGTTCTCTGTGATGGACGCTTCAAGATCCTCCTTGGTTTTCCTGACACTCACCTCAATTTTTCCTAAATGAGTGTAAATCTGGTTTACATGTTCACCCAGGTTACTCACGTAATCCAATAATTCTCGGAAACTATTTGCGATAGAGGGTTCACTTTCTGATGAAGACATTACATACACCTATTCTAGTTTACTCGTGATAAATCAATATCGTTTTCCTATATTTAACCACTTTCTATGGAGAGTCCCCTGACTGCCTATTTGCCGTGGTTCACTTTTCGATCTGATGACTCATCAGAGGCCAGCCTGATCCAACAGACTTATCCACCAGTCAGGCATGTAATTATGGCTATAGAGTGTCATCCGTTCTGATCCTCAATTTAATTGGCATGGGCTGAGGCTCAGAGGAAGGCAGTGATATGAGCGGTTCGGGAGGTAGCGTCGAGATGTTGGTGGCGACAATGTTGAGAGCAAATTTAATGTCATCCTCTTCTGAAAGAAGCTTATCAATCATGAGTTGAAACGGTATATATGAGCGTTGATAAGTTTCTTCATCAACATCTCCGATATGATAGCTGATCTTGACATAAGTGATAAACTCATAGACTTCCTTGAGCTGCGCATGAATTGCACTCAACCTCTCCTTGAGCCTGTCTTTCAAACCTCTTCTCCGATCCAGAAGAGCCTTTTTTTCAGCTTCAAAACCGCTTTGTAACGTATCGTACACATTCTTCGAAACTTCAACATCGTTTTTGAGCTCATTGAGTGCAGAGATTTTTTTAATCGTTAAAGCCACTTCACTCGCCAGAGACTCTGCCTTCAGCCTCCAGGAACTATTGATCTTCACCAAGTCTTGATCAAGAATCACTTCAGAGACGTCACACTTCATAAATCCGCCATCGTTGCGCTCAATGCCAAAGGAAGCGATGTGTTTAAGCGAATCGGTGGAGAAGCCAATGATCTTCCCCAGTCTTCTACCATAGGAATCCACGACGTTTTTTCCAATCAAATCCTTTTTTGAGACAGGGTTATTAAACCTATAATCGTTTTGCGGTACTTCCATCGTTCCAATCCATCCAAACGGTTTACGTCACTCTTGTAACACAGGTAACGTGTTTCACAGATCCACGTCTACGACTCCTTTTACCGCTGCGTTTATTTGAAGGTTTAGCACAATTCTAGTAAAAATAAGGACGTCGTATAACTCATATTAATCAAGATAGTATCAATCAGTTACCTTACAAACAGGATTAATAATGCACCTAGAAAGTCTCAGTGTAATACCAAGGGGCTAATTCCGTTAAATTCTGTAGTTAAACCCGGATTCAACCGGCATTGAACCCGAAGTCTAAATCTATTCCTGAAACCTTCGAAGGAAGGGAAACCGTCTTCTCCTATCTTCTTCCCTCGATTTTTCTTGTTCCCGCTCCTCTTCTTGATACGCCTCTGGCTCCTCCACCTCTGGCTCCTCCACCTCTGGCTCCTCCACCTCTGGCTCCTCCACCTCTGGCTCCTCCACCGTTCTTACGGGTAGAGCAGGTAATGATCCTCCAAGGCTCTTATTCAATTCTTGGAATAGACTATTTACCTCAGCTTTGGAGGCGATAACCTTCTTAACGTCTTCCAACCCTGTTCTGTTAGTTTCAATAGATGCTGTATGCGTGCTCTTCATCTCATTTATATTTCTCTCAAGTTGATCCAGACGGCTCTGAATCTGGTTAATGTTTTCACCTAAAAGACGTATATACCCATGAAGGTCACGTAACTGCTTAAAAAGTAGATCCTTATTAGACATAAGCGTCCCTCTAACTTTATCTTTCTAAGATAGGAATTTAAAGTTTCTCATATAGAGTTGTCGATGAGGCTGAACGCTTGCCAAACTAGTCCTTTTTTGTAGATGAGACGCCGTACGTTACAGGTAACGCCTACCCTATGAAGAAGAGAAAAATTTCTTTGCAGTCACTCTACGGCTATATCCTCTGTAACTTCATCGACTTGGGATGGCTTGATTGCCAGTACGGGAAGAGAGGGTAATGCTTCGCCAACACTTGCTTTCAACTTTTCAACGAAATCGTCTAACTCGTATTTGTTGATCATTCGCTCTTTCACGTTCTTCAATTCCACTGCGTTTTCTGTAATGGCGTTCCGATGGCTTGAGCTAATCTCATTCATGTCTCTCTCAATTTTATCCAGTCGGCTGTGAATCTGGTTTATGTGTTCACCCATAAGACGTACATACTCATATAACTCTCGAAATTCTTTAATGATTCCTGGTTCGCGATCAGCCATTTAATTTACCTCACAGATACATTCAAAGGTGTGAGGATTTAAACCTTTATTCTGAAAAGTAACAATATTTAACTGTGTACACGGCATCCAATGTGTTCCCATATGTGAAATCACTGGCTACAAACGTGGGAAAGGGTATTCTTTTGTTTTAAGGTGTGGAGAGGACGTTGTAGGTGAGTGATCGAACGCGTCACTAAAGGATTCAGGGTATTCGCAAAAACGTTCTAAAAGGTAAAGTAGCTAGCTTTAGTCCGCTCCTTCAGCTTCATCAGTGTCCTAGACGAAAAAGGAGATACCGATCAACGTCTTTCACACCCTCTTCCAATAAAAACAGCTTAAAACTCCAAAAGAGCTTCCAAACGAACAGTGGTTCCCACGTCTGACGCTGTCGCATTAAAAAGTGGGGGAGTATCTTTAGGCTCCAAACTTCTTCGAGTTTCCAGCGAGGTCCATGAGAATGGGTGTTAAATCAACACCTCTGATTCTGCCTAAACCGCCTTGCGCACAATCTATTTCTGAGTACTTCTCCACAGAGTCAGCTCTCACCCCGGGGCCCATTATGGCTAAAGGAACGGGGTCTCCAACGTGTTTCCTCAGTTCAAGGGACGTCGTGTGGTCAGCTGTGAATGCTATGAATACACTTTCCACATCAACGTTATCCAGGATGTGTTTGACGAGTGCATCGATTTTCTCGACCATCCGCACCTTCTGCTCAGCGTCCCCATCGTGGCTTGCATTATCTCCACCTTTCACGTGAATCAGTACGTAGTCATATCCAGGCAGATTTTCCACGGCCGCCTTGGCCTTAGCAACCGTATCCGTTCCGACGGTTCCCGTGGCTCCAGGAACATCGATGACATCGAAGCCGACGGACCTGCAGATACCTCGATACATGGGTCCCGCAGCTACAACGAGCGCCTGAACCCCATACTTCTCGATTATAGGCTTGACTTGGGGCAGGGTGCCAGCACCCCGCAAGAGAACTGCATTCGCAGGTAGAAGACCGTTTTCTCTCCGCGCAGCATTAATCGAATGATTCGTGAGAATTTCATGAAACCGTTTGGACACAGCATTCACAATACACGCGGTTCTCGAGGCTTCTGACGAGGCGTCCAAAGGGTGTACTGTCTGGATGGGAAGGTTTTCTTGGTGGGGGTCGGAGTCAGAGACCATCCGTGAGAGATTGAGTCCCCTTAAAACTAGAGCTAGTCTGTGTTCAACTGTGTGCTTAACGATCACGTTGACCTCAGGGAACCCCTCAAGTTTTACCCCGTTCAGGGCTTCAGCCAATGCCTCGCCACCCCGCATTATTCTCCCCGCACGTCGATCGACGACGGTCAACTCGTCGTTTACGGTTGCGAAGTTTCCCCTGAAAGACACATCGCTTTCTCGAACCTCAAGGCCACCACCCAACGCCTCGAATGCGCCCCTTCCAGTATATGTCTGAAGGGGATTGTATCCGAGAAGTGCGAGGAGCGCCGTGTCGCTTCCAGGGGGGATTCCCGGCGATATCGGATCTACAATACCGCATATGCCCCGTCGAGCAATCGCGTCTATGGAAGGTGTTTCTGCGACTTGAAGCGGGGTTTTCCCATTAAGGACCCGAGTCGGTCGATCGCTTATACCATCCCCAATGATAAGTATGACTTTCATGTCAGGAACACCTTTTAAAATTCAAGCTGTAACCTCATCAAGCTAAACTACGTTTCATTCATTGGTGGTCATCTGCCTATATCTTTCTTATGTTTTCAAGGTTCGTCTCTCATGGCAACAACTAACCGGAGACTCCATAAAAGGTACTTCACTGGCGTTATGGAGTAGGACTATCTCCCGTTGGAGCGAGTTGCAGATGATCGTTGGATGTCGAAGAGCTGGATATGGTCGTCTGTTTCAATAAGGCAACGGGGAGTGTAAGGTGGCTCTTCTACGAGTAGTGGGAGAGTTTATCCACCGGAACGGAGTCGAAAACGGGTGTAACCCCCCGCTTCAAGGCAGGACGAAGCCTGCGTGCTCAGAAAACCCTTTTTAAGGAAGTGCTAGTTTAGAAATGCAGTCTAAGGTGTTGTTCATGGCCATAAAGAGACAGGTTTGGAAGGAAAAATTCGGTGATTGGTATCGAGAGATTATTGACACTGCGAAAATTATTGATTACCGATATCCGATAAAGGGCTGTGGCGTCTGGCTTCCCTACGGATTCAAACTCCGGGAGCATGTTTTAAGTGTCATTCGAGGTTTTCTCGATGGTGCAGGCCACAACGAGATGCTTTTTCCCACCCTTATCCCAGAGGACTTGATTGCGAAGGAGTCGACTCATATCAAGAGCTTCGAAGAGGAGGCCTACTGGATAACCCATGGAGGAAAAAACGAGTTAAGCGTCAAATTGGCCCTCAGGCCCACCAGTGAAACAGCCATCACCCCGATGGTGAAGCTCTGGGTTCGATCCCACGCAGATTTACCCCTTAAGATCTATCAGATTGGGAGCATTTTTCGGTATGAAACGAAGGCGACGAGGCCCCTGATCCGGGTCAGAGAGGTTACGACCTTCAAGGAAGCCCATACATTCCACGTCTCCCACGAAGAGGCGAGGGCTCAAGTCTTAGCAGCCAATGACATTTATGCGAAGATTTTTTATGAACTCTGTGTGCCATACGTCGTGTCGGAGAGGCCGTCGTGGGACCGGTTTGCGGGGGCTCTCTCTACCTTTGCTTTTGATACAATCTTTCCTGATGGGAGATGCCTTCAGATCGGTACGAGTCATGACCTCGGACAAAACTTTTCCAAAGTCTTTGACCTGACCTTTGAAGACCTGGATGGGAAACACGACTTCGTGTGGCAAACAAGCTACGGAATCTCTGAGAGGGCTATTGCAGCCGTGATAGCAATCCACGGTGATGACCGCGGCTTAGTCATCCCTCCAAAAATCGCGCCCATCCAGGTCATTGTCGTCCCCATCCTCTATAAGGGTTTTGAAGAACAAATAAACAGTGAGTGTCAACATGTTGAGAAAACACTCTCCCAGGAGGGGGTCAAAGTTGAAATCGATGACCGCTCGAAGGTGACTCCGGGCGCTAAATTCTATGAGTGGGAGTCGAAAGGCGTGCCCCTGCGGATCGAGATTGGGCCGAGGGACGTTGAGCAGGGAAAAATAACCCTTGCACGAAGGGACACGGGAGAAAAGATCCCGTGTAAACGCGGTTCTTTGTCACTCGTTGGGAAAACATTGACTGAAATCGAAGACAACTTGAGAAATAGGGCCTGGAAAGTGATGGAAAACAACATATCCACGACAGGAGACCTTACTGAAGCAAAGAGGATGCTGAATAAAGAGGGGGGAATCGTGGAAGTTCCTTGGTGTGGTCAAGCTGCGTGCGGACAACAAATTGAGGGTGAAGTTGATGCCAGAGTGTTAGGTCTGCCAGTAGGCGTCTCGGAAGCGGTGTCCGGTATATGTCCCTGTTGTGGAAAGAAGGGCGATCGTAGAATTCGAGTTGCTCGGACGTATTAACGTAAAACCCGCTAAAGGAGATTTCCTTATAAACATCGACTACCATAAAACACGAGACATTTAGGTCAAGAGTATACAGATGAGTAGGAATTAAAAATGCCGCAGAAAAGAAAAAGCAGAGGACGAAGTAAGGGCGGGAAAGGACGCTCGGGAAAAGTGCAATGTAGCCAGTGCGGAGCCCAAATCCCCCGAGACAAAGCTAAACGAGTTACAGTCTATAAATCCCTCGTAGACTCGGGGATTGCCAAGGAATTGCAGAGTCAGGGGGCGATCTTCGCGAGGGCGAGGGCGAGTCGATGGTTTTGTGTGTCCTGCTCAATTCATAGGGGAATTCGTAAGGTCCGATCAAAAGCCAGTAGAAAAGGCAGGTAGCCCCCTCACACGTCCCTAACACAAGAGGGCTACCTCACGCATGTTGACGGAAAATGGCGTCTCGATCGTCGGAATCATCGGCGTACAACCGACTGGTCAACAAAATAACGAAGGAGAATTTGTGGCTGTACATTTTGAAGATGCTGATGGATCGACCGATGTACGCCTATGAGATCAGTAAGGACCTCCAGGACAAATTTGGGTTTTCAACAGCCATAGTCACGGTCTATGTGGTCTTGTATAAAATGCGGCGGGAGGGACTCACTCACATTGGAGAGGAGAGGTCGGTTCTGGGCAGACCGGATCGGAAGTACTACGAAATAACGGAAGAGGGTCGACGTAGCCTTCAAGACGGAATCAAGTTCTTAGAAGGGGTGGTGAGCAAACTTACGTAAACCACCTGCTCCCACACCTAACCTGCTATAGCCCTGAGGGAACAACTTCCTCTTCACAGGGGATTGAGGTAGGTCAGTATCCCAGTTCTTCACCGACCAGCAGGACGGTGACATCCGTTCGTCCCGGTTTCCGATTGATGATGGTCGTTACGTTGCAAATTCTTTCGGGTGATCGGCAGTCGGTGCATTGTCCCGTTACGGCGCACGGAGTCTTCCGATTTAAACGCTTGGCATTCATGGGAGCCGCAACATTATTGACGCGGTCAAGGGCCGCCTCGAGGTTCTTGACGATCTTATTCACCCCCGCTACGACTATCACTTTTTTTGGGCCGAAGATCATGGCGGCCACCCTGTTACCCGCTCCATCGACATTGACAAGATGTCCCGATTCGGTGATCGCGTTGCTGCTCGTGAGGAACACGTCGGAGGTGAGCTGCTGCCGCCTTATCGCCATCCGCTCGTCAGGAGACAGATCACTCGACCAGTGTTCCGCTACCTGGTGCCCCCGTTGGTTCAAGGCGTCGATGAGGCCAAGTTCCCTCACCGTGATGGATCCACCGACCCCGACTAAGGCGTCTGTCGGAACGCGGTTCAGTACCTCCTGCAAGGCGTCAGTTCTGGTCGAAGCATAAACCGCTTCGAAGCCGTTCTCTTTGAGCGCATTTACCGTTCGTTCAACCCGTTTAGCAGTATGCCACTGCTGAACCTCATTCATATTAATCACGACTCTAAGGTAAGAAGACGTATTCCTAAAAAAGCTTCGTTCAGGGAGGATGGATGAGGTGGAAACCAACGCTTTCGACTTGCTTTTCTTCGTTCAGACCAGTGGCTGGGTAGCGTGCGCGCTGAAGGACTTGTTCATTATTATGGAAGAGGGGGTTGAAGGGTGTTGATTCAAGTCTTGACACCCGTTTTTTCCCTCATGTATGACACGTCCGAAAACGAGTCGTTAAGAAGGCCTTACAGGGCGCTCGATACTGCTGTCGCATCCTGTTCAGAAAGGAAATCTGAAGTCTTCCCAGATAGCTTATTAATGCTGGAAGGTAACATGAGCGTAGAGGAATTCTGATGAGTGAAGAGTCCATTCTGAAAAAGCTGGCAGACTCCATCCTGAGCTTCGACGAGGAAGTGGCGAAGGCCGCGGCCCAAGAGGCGTTGGAGGCTGGTGTGGATCCCCTCAAGGCTCTGGAGAAGGGGTTGAAGGTGGGAATCGACATTGTTGGTGACAAGTTTTCCCGAGATGAACTCTTTTTACCCCACCTCCTTTTGGCGGCTGACGCGTTGAATGCGGCTGTCGGCGTCCTGGAAGAGAGTATCCCCCGAGAGGCGGCTGAGAAGATGCGGGTTGGAACCATCGTCATAGCCACCGTCAAGGATGACATTCATGACGTGGGAAAGAACATCGTTTCAGCTCTGCTATCCGCGTCGGGCTTCGAGGTCCACGACTTGGGGAAGGACGTGGATGTGGCAATGATCGTGGATAAGGCTGTGGCGGTTGATGCTGACATCATCATGGCGTCGGCATTGATGACGACTACCATGCGAAGGCAGAGAGGGATAATTGAGGAGTTGGAGTTCAAGGGGATTCGAGGCCAGTTTTTGGTCATGGTGGGGGGAGGACCTACGACGCAGGAGTGGTCGGTTGAGATCGGGGCTGACGGCTACGGGAAGAATGCTGCTGACGCGGTCGCGGTTGCAAAGAAGCTGCTGGAGAAAAAGTAGCGGGTGTAGTCGATGGTGTTGACGTTTTGGGAAGCAGTTGAGCGGTGTGCGACTGCCCCTCGGATGGAGGAGCGAGAGTTTAACATGAAGATCTGGAGGACAGTCACCGCGCTGGCGAAGGAATACGACTTTGAATACGACCCGGCGGTCGTTGTGCCCACGGACGGTCAGCTGGCGGATGAGGTTTTTGAAGCTGGCCTCAAGGCGGCTGTGGAGCTGGGAGTGTACTCGAGAGACACGCGACGGAACGTGAAATTCACAGAGGACGAGATCCAGGAGTTTCTCAGGGCGGCTACGGGGAAACAATCGGGTTACGGGGAGGGAGCTGACGTCGTCGAAGTTGTTCGTCGAACACCTGGATCCACAGTGGAGCCCGTGGTCTACGGGGCTCCCCAGACCGCGGTATATAGCACCCCTGAGGTGGCTTTCAAGATCTATACTCTTTGCGCCCAAGAGCCCTCCACTGATGGTATATGGGGGGGACTGGTAATCGGTCCACCGCCGCCGATAGAGGGGAAGTTTGGGATCACCGCCAATCACCCCTCAGAGATCTATCAATACCGGAGGGAGGTGGAATTGATGCGGAGAGCGATTACCGCGGTCGGTAGACCCGGGATGTTCATACGACAGAACGCTCCCACTGCCCAGGCCACCATCGCGCTTGCTGATCCCGAGTTCGGGGTGAGGCCAACGGATCCCATGGGAGGGAACCTCTTTGAAGAGTTGAAGATCGACTGGAACTTCGCCAATCGGACGGCGTTTGCGATAGCCTATCACACCCGGGTCCGATGGAGTGCCGGCCACGCTTTCATCGGCGGCTTCTCCGGTGGGCCAGCGACAGCCCCAATCGTCATAGTCGCTGGCGCCTTACTGGGACTGTTCTTCAGCGGCGCTGACAACGAGCACATCAAGGCGTACGGTGTCAGTGCAAGGGTCGGCAAGACACATAATCGGATCAAGAGCAGGTCCGCTCGATCCTGCATTTACGTTGGGTCCCTGGCGTGCCAAGCTCTAGTGAGGAACACCCGCCTCCCCATCGGCGCCCAGGGGTGTGATCACCCCGTAGCGGGCGCGGGAACCTCTCAATTCTACTATGAATGCGCAGCCGGTGAGATCGCAAGTGTGGCAAGCGGATCCTCAGCGAACCCCTCGGGAGGGGCTCGACAGTTTGTTTGTCCGACGGATCACGTCAGCCCCTTGGAGTCGAAGTGGATGGGCGAGATTCTGAAAGCGAGCGCGGGGATGAGTCTGGAGAGAGCGAGAGGAATTGTCGAAGCCCTTCTCTCAAGGTATGAAGACAAGCTGGAGGAGGGTTACCCTGAAGGCTACACCTTCCAGCAGATGTACGACGTGGAGAAAGAGAAGGCGAAGCCAGAATTCGAGCGGTTTTACACACACTTGAAGGAGGAGCTGGAGGATCTGGGGGTGCGGTTCAAGGAGCGTTATGCCTAGGGTCCTCCTTGAGCTTGAACGCCGTGAATAGAAGGACTCTTAGGAGCGTCTTGTATTTATCACGTCCATGAACGGAATCCTAGTTCTCCCCGCACCTTTCGAAGGTGACCGATCACAATGTTGGTGTATACGAGAAAGAGTGTGATCAAAGCGTTTAGGTCTCAACGTGTCGGGGTGTGCCAAAGGGCTGGTATATAGATGTAATGAGTTCCACCAAGTCATGATACGCGGTCTGTGGGAAGAAGCAGAGGTGGGACTGGCAGCCACCATGGCAGTCGGACGATCCAAAGCCCTTAACGACGATTTCGGCGCCCTCCAGCCTCGTTACTGCCGTTGATATGGGGCATTCGATGGTGTCCGAAGTCTCTGTGAAAAGGACGGTCTTCACACGAGAAACATCTGCCTCGAGGAGGTAGTCGATGTGCCAATGCTTCCGTTTCCCCCGCGTTAAATGGCGGCGCACGCGGTTTCGAAGGGTCGTAGAACGTTCTCCGAGGGCAGATCCCGTGTACGTGTAGTG
>JAOZHB010000084.1 GCA_026015035.1 Candidatus Bathyarchaeota archaeon
GGAAGCCTGTCGCGAAAGAAGAGAGGAATTGTAGTACACCAAGCTGAACATAATCTATACCGAACTCCATTATCATCGTTGGATATAACACGGGTAAAACGCCGCTCTGAAAGTGGACCATCGCATGAGCTAAGATTACAGTGGCTATGATTAACTTGGAGGATGGAGAAGCCTTTGGTTCAGTCGTAGTTTGATCCTCGTTGTCATCGTTCATGTTCATCACAAGATAAACTGAAGTTATTAATTAAGAGAACGCTGATGTATTCATAATAGAGTTGTAGCGCGCACTAGAACCGAAAGTCTATAAAGGAAGACCTCGAGACTTTGATAGAATGCATAGAGCTAGCTATATATTTTAGACGTTTAACGTAATATATTCCCTAAATGTGGAGCAATGTTTATGTCCGAACGTTCAATCAAACTTTCTTGAACGCGCGCACGGCTTCACTAATTTACAGAGAATAACTAGTTTTAATGTACTAATCCCGCACTTTCGCTATGGTGCTCAGTTACCATTCCTGCCCGTTTTTAGAGATGTCGGTCCAGCAAGTCCTGCAAATCGGCCTCTTCTCATCTTCAAAGCGGATGAAGACCACTATGTCCCCTCTTTCACAACGCCCATTCCACGGATTATTGCAGTGGCGACTAGAGGTACTTCGCTTCAAACGAGCATTTGTAGATAAACTCTTTTTTCTCCTCATATTCCATCCTTCCGCTGCAACCTCGTCAAGAACACCAATCAGCGTATTTGTGAGGTGTCTACGAAGATAGCTACCGATAAATCAAACGTGATGAATTGATGTTCTTTCATGTAGGGTTAAGAAGACGTGTCTTTAAAGGGAATTTAAAAGACGCTTCCAATAACGTCATTACGCACTTGGCGAACACATGTATACAACAAGATAACGCCCCACATTTTACACATAAAAACGTTAAGAATGCGGCGGATAAAAAACGTGATCTGGCTTCCCACGAACGTTTTCCAGTCGTCTCCGCGAATAAAGCGTCAAACAGTATCGCAATTCAAAGCGTTTATCGACTAACAGGCCGCAAGCAGAGACTGTTACGTGATAGAAAAAGAGTTAATACATCTTATTCGGGAGTCATGCGTACGGTTTGACTTTCTAGGGGAACAAGATCTAGGCTTTTACGTCGAAACTAGACTCGATTGAAGCATAATCCCAGAAAAAAATAGGGCATCGCATTCAAGGGTTTTTTATTTAACCTGTGGCGTGTGAGGACATGAAAAAGCTAGCTTGCTACTGTAGACGTCGTTCTGAAACTCGTCTCACCCAGATTCATGTTCAATTCTCATGAGAAGGAATAAATTTGAAGACGTCTTCAGTTACATACTTGAAGTCGATGCTTCACGTTAAACCGCCATGAGGATGGGCGTCACATAATGCCTCATCAACCAATAGGATGCGTAACCACCAACTGTCCCAGTCTGAATCGGATGATGGGGGGAGGACTTCCAAAGGGAGAGATCACGCTGGTGTATGGCGCATCCAACACGGGAAAGACGACCCTCGCCCTTCAATGCGCTGCCTCCGTCAGCAGAGACAACCGAAAAGTCCTCTACATTGACTGTGAAAACAGCTTCTCCCCTGAACGCCTGGCACAGATCGCGGCTCACGACTTACACGCTGTTTCATCCCGCATCTTTGTATTTAAACTTCAAAGCTTCCGCGAACAATCCCTCCTCATCGAAGACTTGGATCGATTCGTCTCAAAGAATGTAGCCCTGATCGTGGTGGACACCATCACATCGCTCTACCGCCTCGAACTAAAAACCCCGTGGCTGGTCTTCTCCTCAAACCGTATTCTCAACCGACAACTCGCCTACCTAACGCAAACGGCAAAGGCCCACGGCGTCGCTGTCCTGATCACAAGTCAAGTCCACAACACTATTCAGGGAGACGCTGCCCCGTTGATCGAACCGGTGGCCACGAGGGTTCTCAAGTTCTGGTCCCAAAACATCTTACAGATCACAGCGGACTTAAAGCCGTCGGTCCGGAAGGTCGTGCTGGAAAAACACGCTGACTTGTCGCTAGTAGGATCTTCGTGCTCCATTCTCCTCGATGAGAGGGGAATCGTCGACTTGAGCTAGCCTTCTCTAAATACCTTTCAAGGACATGATTATCTCGGTGCCTAGAAAGGAGACAACCAATAAGGCAAGTCCGATGAGGAGGAACATCTTCGCTTCTCGGGGCCGGTAAGTGTAACGGGTGCTTCTATACGCGAGGAGCCCACCGATTATGCCCATTACGAGGAACAACATGAAGATGAGGCTTTCATTGAGGAACTGGTCACTCATACCAGGATAAAAGAAGAGTTCATGGGACGGTTGTTGCATAATGTCGTATATGCCTCCACCAAGAATGAATATTGAAAACCCCATCAACAGAATAACGATAACTGAGGTTGAAGGCTGATACTGACGAACACGGGGCATTCGTAAATCCTTAAGTTTCCTCACAATCTTGGACAAGACTCACCCTCGACCCTGCACGGTCTTTAATCTAAATACTCATTCTTTTAAAGTCTTTCCTCTTTGGGTAAGGATATCCTGACAGACTTCCACCGCCCACTTTCCGGTACTCTGATTCCCTGCAACCCGTTTCAGGTACTCGAGCCAGTTGATGTCAAGGGCGTGTTTCCACACCTCATATCCCTGAACTAAGTTCTTGTATGCTCTATCGTGAAGGGGACAGTATCTTTCATCCGTCTGTCTCCCGCAAATCACACACCTCATCACCCGCGTCCCCTCCGCCTCGACTTCGTGGGACACTCAGGGTTCAGACAGAGGTACCACGGACGCCTACTCCGTGACTTCACTTGAACCCGAGGCCAACCACATTTACTACACGATGTACTCACTGGTTTGACTGCATAGGGGGGCTGAGGCAGGGGAAAGGAGGCGTCACACAGGCCTCTTCTGAAGTTACTGCATCCGACAAACCGCTTTCCCGTCTTCTTTGAACGCAGAATCATAAGGCTGCCACTCCCGCACACGGGACACATACCGACCACAGAAGCCTCTCTACGCACCTCGCTCACGGCGTCGCTCAACGCTCTTCCAATCAATTCTTCGTTATCCCTGAAGTCCAGGAGAACGTCCTTCAAAATATTGACCACCCGTTCTAAGACCTCCTCCCGTTTGAGCATTCCCTCCTCAATCCTCGCCATTTCTCCTTCCAAATCCTTGGTCAGCTCCACGGAAAGAATTCCCGGACAATACGCCTCAAGGGATTCCACCACCTGGAACCCAAGTCCCGTCGCTTCCATCCGCGTACCCCGCACGTACCCCCGTTTATAGAGGGTGTCGATAATGGAAGCACGGGTTGCTTTCGTCCCAATACCCTGGTCACCCATCAGGTTGAGAAGGCTGTTGGGGTTATATCTCGTCGAAGGCGGCGTGTACTGCTCTTCAAGGCGGACGTCCCTCAACAGAATCCTCTGTCCCGCCTCCATAGCGGGTAAAATCACTTCATCACTCTTCACGTAGGGCTCGTAGAACTTGAGCCAGCCCTTCATCAAAACTCTTCTGCCACGTAAATAAAAGAGTTCACCATCAACGTTTATTCTGACGCGTATCCCCTGCTTTAGAGCGGGAACGCTGAAAACGGCTAAGAACCGTCGCACGATCAAGTCGAAGATCCGTCTCGAGGAAAGGGGTAAGGGCTTTTCAGGCAGGTCCCCTGTGGGATATATGGCGGGATGAGCGGGGTCACTCTTTTTTCCCTCATGGGGCTTCAGAATAGGCTTTGACAGCAGTTCCTCCACAAGCCGTCTATACTTCACCACTCGACTCAGGGAGGATAAGATTTCTCGATGATCGATTGTCGGTGGGAGCTTCTGGCTTGAGGTTCTCGGATAGGAAATTAACGCGTCCAAGTAAAGTCGCTCTGCAAGACTCAACGTTCGACTTGGAACAAGTCGGAACAGCCTGTAGACTTCTCCCTGCAAGCCACCTAAGTCAAAGGGGACGGGAGGATTCTGTGTGAACGTTCGGATCTGAACGTCTTCGACGAAGCCAGCCTTTCCCCTACACCTTGCGACCACTGCTTCTGCTTCAGAGAGACGGTGAAGTCTGCTTCGCTCATACCTTGCCTGATAGAGTTCACCGCCTACCTCTATCGTGACAGAAACCTCCCAATATGGAGTGGGTACGAAACTTTGAATCTCCTTCTCCCGGTCCACAATGAATTTTAAGGTGGGGGCTTGGACTCTGCCGACGCTGAGAACATGGTATCGACCGCTTTGGGCTTTAGTCGCGAGGGTCATGGCCCTCGACAGGTTGATTCCCCAGAGGAAGTCCACCATGTGCCGCGTCTCTCCCGCCGCCGCCAACCCAAAATTAATGTTTGGTAAGAGGTTTTCGAAGGCATTTCGAAGTTCGATCCTTGTCAGAGTGGAGAAAGCCATTCGCTTGGCCTCGCCTTCCCTATTTCCGCAAGCATACTTGAGAATGGTGTATCCAATCAACTCCCCTTCAACATCGAAGTCAGTTCCAGAAACGAGTTTTGACGCGCCACCCGCGATTTTAGAGAAAACGTGTATCCACTTCTCTAAATGCCTAGCCCGCCTATTTATCTCGTTAAGCGGCTTCCAGATCACGTTGAAGACTGGATAGTAAAAGCTGCCCTTCCGCTCGGAGGTTACATTGTATAGGTGGCCGACGGCAGATACCACGAAGATCCGCTCGCCCAGTCTCTTCGCCTCAAAGTACGTGACGCCTCCCTCTTTGAGTCGTTGAGGTGTTCCCTCGTCATCCAGTGCCGTAGCAATCCTCGCCGCGGCCTCCATCTTCTCTGAAATAATCATCGTGTAGCCCATCCCGAGACCTCCGTTGTAACCCGTCAGGTAAATACGTCACCTAGGTGAAGAAACCATTAGCGTATATGTATTTTGAAGGATTCATGAGTCAAATGAGCAACGAATATTAAAAACATATATTGTACGTGACCTCTTTTTCTATCCCATACGAAGGGTAGATACATCAACGATAAAAAAATCTTAGTTCGTTTTGAATTACATATGCTTAAAGGGAGTATTATTCGAGAATAAAGGATGTGGGGGATTGTTAGATGCTTCAAGAAAGATCCGCGGGTATAGTTGTTTATAGGATGGATGGCAGTGACGTAATCTTTCTTCTGCTTCATTATGGTAGGGATTATTGGGGTTTTCCCAAGGGGAACATTGAGTCGGGGGAGAAGGAGAAAGAGACCGCGATCAGGGAGGTTGAGGAGGAGACAGGATTACGCAGTATCAGGCTCATCGATGAATTCGAGGAGTCGATAGAGTACTTCTACAGGAAGAAGAGAACTATGGTCCACAAGGAAGTATCATACTTCCTTGCCGAAACAACGGAGTGCGATGTACGGCTTTCCTTTGAACATAAAGGATATAAATGGCTTAAATTTAACGAAGCGGTAAACCAGCTGACTTTTGATAACGATAAGGAAGTTTTGAGAGCTGCGAAGGAAACGATTGAGAAGTCGATGCACATTCCGTTTCACTGATATACGCTGAAAACTTCGGAGATCCATGTAGTATCCGCTACTGCAAATATACTGTATGTCTCTCTAAATGAGTGAATGCCGCACCCAAGTCTTTTACGGGAAGAGCCAACACAAAGGGTCTACCCCCATAGACTACGGTTGAGCTTATTGTTACGACTCGTCCAGCATGTTCCACACGAGGTCCGTCACTCGCCTTTTTAGGCTGATGACTTCTCACTAATCGTTCCACACCTAAGCTACGGCATACCTCTTCACTAACGTCAGTCCCAAACGCGACTCCAGCACCCCTCCTATTTACCCGTTCACCCTCTCCTTCGAGGGGATCACTCCAAAGAACATCATTCTCAACGTGTTGCGACTGAAACCTCAAGTCACTGATGTCCTTCACTCTTCGGGAGATTCCTCCGTGAACAAAAAGCACCTCATTCAACGCTAAAGCAGCAACATATAACGTGTCGAAGAAGGGCTTTAGCTTATCCCGAAAATAGGTTCCCCAACTCCCTCTTTTTTCACCCACTTCACGTATTAAGTCGCAAGGCATAAAGGTTGGTCGTCCATCCTCTGTATATGCTTCATGATTCCCCTTCAACGCGATTACCCGATTAGGATACTTCTCACGTAGATCCATCACACCCTCTATTACTTCAACCCCGCTCAACCCCCTATCCGCATAATCACCGAGAAAGACCAGACAATCGTTAACAGGATTAAACATATTGCAGACTCCCTGAAAACTCTCGTAGTCCCCATGAATGTCGCCTACAACAATCACTCGACCATCTTCAGACAGAGCATCCATAGATAATTCACAAAGTCTATTTCGAGCCATCCCTGTTCCACAGAACCAGATCGCTCACCCCTTATTAAAGACTGACACCACTCTACTGACATCCACAATAAACACGGAAAAGGTCGCATCCCACGTCTTCTACGCAACATCAGTTGGATAAGGCTGGTTAAGGCCGTATTCACGTTGATTTCCTCCCAGTTCAAAGATGTAGAAAAACCACAGAGATGTTACGAGTTTCACCGTTGAAGATATAAAACCCGGTCACTAGTAGATACTTGTGACTTGTTGAGTGATAGTAATTACGACGTCTCGAAGGCCGACGCAGCGTATGCGGAGCCTCTGCCACGACTTGGAACGTGTGATACCCAACGCCATCCGCATAAATAGGGGTAAACTCAGTTTCTCAGATCTCATTGGCAAAGTCTTCGACGTGGAAGCGGACAGACTCATTATCGTCGAGCGTTGGAAGGGTGGACCGGGAAAAATGCAATTCTATCAAATATCCTCTGAAGTCACTCATCTCCCGCCCCTCCTCATCCTAGGTGGCGTCAAGACGCAAATCGACTTCGGAAGAAGGAGACGACTTTCCAAGAACATTACTGTGACCGTCATGGACGATCCACCTAAAAACATCATGGACCTGGCCAAGTTTCTCTCCCAATTCTTGAAAGTGCCTCTATCAATAACGAAGAGTTCAGAAGAAAAAGTCACAACTGCAATCCAGATCAGCCCAATTCCCGACGGAGGAGCAAGAATACAGTTCAATGCTCCGCCCAGCGGAACTGAAGTAGGGCCGAGGTTGATTGTAAAGAAAGCAGTATGGGAGATTTCTAGGTGACCGTGGGCTTTGAAGGAAGCTGATCGCAGAATAATCATTACCCTAAACATGCATTCTCCAGCGTTAGCTGCCGTTGTATCCAAGGCGTTTCAACCGGAGGTGTCTGTTTCACGAGCTTCAGGGTCTAACGTTCACATTAGCGTTGCTGAAAACCTTTTAACTCTGCGCTTCGAAACCCAGAGCACTGCAACGATGAGAGCTTTGATTAACAGCTACCTCCGGTGGGTTAAAATGATCGATGAGGCTAACGCAGTATTCAAAGAAAGGAAGTCTAAATAGATACACTATCGCAATACATCAAGTCAGATCAAGGAAGTGAAGGAAAAGGTAACTTCGCGTTCCCGTAGAGGAGTTGAGGGAGCTATGGAGTATCGTGAATTCGGTTGGACAGGCGTTAAAACCTCCAATATTGGCATGGGGACGTACTATGACCCAACGTACATCATTATGTCGCGCCTTCTCAGTTATCAGAGAGGAAGGGATGAGAAGTTAGCTGCTTTAAAAGAGGGACTAGAACGGGGGATGACCCTCATCGACACTGCAGAAATCTATCAAACAGAGGACATCGTCGCGGAAGCGATTGAAGGTTACAAAAGGGACGACTTATTCATCATGACGAAGGTCTTTAGGAATCACATGCGATACCAAAATGTTTTGAAGGCCGCTGAAAATAGCTTGAAGAGGTTAAAGTGTTCCTACATCGATCTCTACCAGATTCACTGGCCAAACCCGAGAGTTCCCATTGAAGAGACCATGAAGGCCATGGAGAAGCTGGTAGACGACGGGAAAGTCAGGTTCTTGGGCGTGAGTAACTTCTCCCTAGAACAGATGAGGAGAGCCGAGGAAGCCCTGGCAAAGAGCAAACTCGCTTCCAACCAGGTCGAGTACAATTTAAAGGCTAGAACGATAGAAGTAGATCTCCTCCCCTATTGCGAGGAGAAGGATATCGTTATCTTACCCTACAGACCAATCGCCCACGGCGCCTTGGCCACTCCCGAAGGGAAACTCAAGGCGGTTATGGACGAAATTTCGCAGAAACATGGTGGTAAAACTCCCGCGCAAATTGCCCTTAACTGGTTAATGACTAAAAGCAAAGTGATCTTTCCGATCCCACGGGCGTCACGACCGGAACGAATCCTGGAAAACGTGGGAGCAGTGGGGTGGCAGCTCACAGCAGATGACTGCCAACGTCTAGAACACACCGTAACCGTGACTACATAGAATACAACGAAGGAAATGCACTTAAGGTCTTACGAAGGAGCTGCCCAGCGTGCAAACTGAAGAAGCACCTAAGACAGAATCCTTAAGAACGTCTAAAACCCTCGTGGCCAAACAGTTAAGACGCAATGTATATAATCTGCGGGTTAACCTCATAAGCAAATAATACCATCAAAGGATTATCGAGGAATAAGTCATGAGTGAAGCGCCACTACCCCCTCAACTACAAGAACAACTCGTACGCCTTCAACAGCTTCAACAGACCTATCAAGTCGTCATGTCCCAAAGACAACAGCTGGAACATGAGCAGATAGAAGTTGACAAGGCCTTGGGCGAACTCGAAAAAATGAGTGATGAGGCTACCGTCTATAAGTCCCTCGGAGCCATTCTGGCGAAATCGAGTAGAAAAAAGCTTATTGAAGAGCTTACGGAAAGAAAGGAACTCCTCGACATGAGGATTAAGGTTATAACGAGGCAACAGGGCAGGACAGAGGAGCAGTTAAAGGACCTGCAGCAAAGGGTTCAGCAGAGACTTCAACCCCCTTCATAAAAAAAGAAGAATCCCCCTTCAGCTATGCCCCTTTTCAATCGATACTCCGAGATTAGTGAAGGTTAAGCTTTGAGCTTTAAAGAAGTAGAGACGGTGCTGGCTAAAGCAAAGGCCAAACTAGTCGTTCTACTCTGCCACCAGAATGCAGATCCCGACGCGTTAGGATCAGTCTATGCCTTCGCACAACTCCTAAAGAGAACCCTTCCACGGATGGACGTTGAAGTCGCTCCTGCTCAAGGTGTGAGTAAAATCTCAGGTGAAATTCTCAAAGCCATCCCGATGGAGATAACCGCTGACCCAAGAATTGAGGCGGCTGACGTAATTTTCCTGTTGGACACCAGCACCATTGAGCAGTTAGGCCCGTGGAAGTCACGATTGAAGCACACTACGAAGCCAATCATCGTCATCGACCATCATATTACACACCCAGAAACGAAAGAGTTAGCTCACCTCGCTGTCATCCAAGAAGATACTTCCTCTACCTGCGAAATCGTTTATGAGATGTTCAAACAACAAAATGTCCATCCATCGCCAGAGACGGCTCAGGCACTCTTTTTGGGTATAGCCTTCGACACACAACGCTTTAGGATAGCCAATTCAACCACATTTAAAGCAATTGCGGAACTAATCGATTTTAGCGTAGACCCGAAGGAGGTACTCGGTCTTCTGATGACCCCTTTTGACTACTCGGAAAAAGTTTCAAGGCTGAAGGCCGCTAAACGACTGAAATTAATAACAATTGGTGGGTGGCTGATCACAATTTCCCACGTGAGTTCCTATCAGTCCTCTGCTGCTAGAGCCCTTCTTGGAGTGGGGGCTCATGTTGCCGTCGTCGGTGGGAAAAAAGGGGAAGCGTTTAAGATAAGTTTGAGGTCATCAAGAGAGTTTTATCGGAAAACGGGGGTTCACTTGGGAAGAGACATCGCTAAACCCCTTGGAGAGTACATTCACGGCATGGGTGGTGGACACAGCACTGCAGCCGGCGTGAATGGAACGGGAGAGTTCACATCAGTCTCTGCGAAGTGTATCGCTCTGTTACAAGAAAAATTGAATAAACGTGGGTCTAATCAACTTTAAATGGAAGACCTCTACATACGAATTGAAGAATGTGGAGGAAGGCTGACGACGTCTATCATCGAAGTTCATGATCTGTGCTACACTTACCCCAACTTCGCTGAACCTACCTTAAACGATATATCGCTAACTATAGAGCGAGGTGACCTTGTCCTACTAACTGGGCCCAGCGGATGCGGGAAAACAACGCTGTGCCGATGTCTGATCGGTTTGATTCCCCACTTCTATGGAGGAGAACTGACGGGCGACGTATTCGTTTCGAACCTTTCGGTCAAGGACCACGCCATAAGCGAGCTGGCCCAGCACGTGGGCTTTGTCTTTCAAAACCCTGAAAACCAACTCTTCGCTCTCTCTGTTGAAAAGGACGTGGCCTTCGGTCTTGAGAATTTGGCAAAGCCGAGGGAGGAGATGCGGAAAAACGTTGACTGGGCAATGGATTTAATGGGCATCGGAGACCTAAGGGAATCCGCTCCCTTCGAGCTCTCGGGAGGGCAAAAACAGAGGGTGTCTGTCGCCAGTGTCCTCGCCATGAAACCGGAAGTGATGATTCTCGATGAACCCACATCCTTTCTAGATCCTGTAACAGCGAGGAAGCTTTTTGAAATCGTCAAAAGCCTGAACGAAGAATTGGGGTTGACGGTCGTACTGGTTGAACACCGGCTCAGTCTGCTGAGCACGTACGTCAATAGAATAATCGTCATGGACAAGGGACGTGTGAGGCTTGATGGTCCACCGCTAGACGTTTTGACGTCGAAAGAAGCCCTGTCCCTCGGAATAGGAATCCCCAAAATCATGCAGCTTTATCAAAACTTAGTGGAGAACAACGTCATACTGGGAAAACCAGCGATTTCAGTAGACGAATTTGCCGGGGCAATACGGAGCCTGTTGAAAAAATGATCGAGGTTGAAAATGTTTCATTCGCCTATCCAGCGGGTGTTAAGGCCCTGGAGGACGTCTCGGTCACCATCCCGGAAGGAGACTTCGTGGCAATCATGGGGGAGAATGGCGCTGGGAAGACTACCCTGATAAAGCACTTCAACGGCATCCTCAAACCGGATGCTGGGCGTGTATGTGTGGATGGGATGGACACGAAAAAAGCCAGCGTCGCCGAGCTCTCGAGAAACATCGGACTTGTCTTTCAAAACCCAGACCATCAACTTTTCTCCGAAACGGTTGAAGAGGAGATCGCCTTCGGCCTCAAAAACTTTGACTTCCAAGAAGAAGAAATACCCAAACGAATCGACTGGGTGCTAAACCTGCTCAACCTGACGCAGTACCGGAAAACCTCCCCCTTCCTCCTGAGTGGCGGGGAACGAAAAAGGGTGGCCCTCGCCACAGTCCTCGCCTGGAACCCCAAGACCCTCGTTATTGATGAACCCACCATCGGACAAGATTATCGTCAAAAGGAAAGACTTCGACAATTCTTCAATGAGTTACAGGACCAAGGGAGAACTGTGATCTTTGTCACCCACGACGTCGAATTCGTCGCTGACTGTAACCCACGGGTGCTACTCATGTATAAGGGCCAAATCCATTCGGATGGACCCGCAAAACAGATTCTAACCAATCAAGAGGTCACTTCCAAGGCCTCGATTCTCCTCCCCCAGATCGCCCAGCTCTTCCACCAGCTCGTAGACCTCGGCTTGCCCAGGGAGGTAATATCCATCGGAGAGGCGAAAGGGTTAATCGAAGAGTTACTCGAGAGAGGTGATGTCCATGAAGGTCTTTGAAGGGCTTCAGTTCAGACATGTTTCTTCTCCCATTCACCGCCTTGACCCCAGAACCAAGTTCGTCATTTCCTGCATCATCTTCGCTCAAGCCTTTCTGTTTACCGAATTCCTCTACCTCATCATCCTCTTTCTGGCTCAACTCCCTCTAGTGCTCCTTGCACGGGTTCAACGACAGTGGACGCGCTCACTGCGGGGAGGCCTTATGTTGATCCTTCTCATCTTCTTTACAAACCTCATTGTCGGTGTCGTGTCAAATGATTTTCAACTGACAAGTGAATCCCTAACATATTCGACGTCGATGAGCCTTCGCTTCGTAGTCCTTATGACGTCCTTCTCCCTCTTCTTCCTAACGACCTCCCCTGACGACCTAGGATTGGCTTTGGAGCAGAGCCACATACCTTATGAATTCTGCTTCGCCTTCACAACGGCCGTGCGATTCGTTCCCGTCCTCGCACGAGAAGCTCAAACCATAATGGACGCTCAAAAATCGAGGGGGCTGGAGTTGGAGAAGGGGGGGTTCACGAAGAGGATAAGGAACTACATCCCCATCCTCATCCCTCTAATTGTCAGTGCCATACGACGAAGCTTGGAACTCGCTGAAGCCATGGAGACCCGAGCCTTCGGCGCCAAAAAACAAAGAACCAGCCTTCATGTCCTAAAAATCGAGAGAAGAGACATCGTCACACTGGTCCTCTGCTTCACAATTCTCGCCCTCACCATCTACACACGCATCTACATCCCTATACCCGACGTAAGCATCCCCCTTCCACCAATATAATGATAGCTAGCTATAACCGGTAGAAACTATTGAAGAATCTTCACTACGTTTATCGCAGAGCTAACTAAGGCAGTAGGATACAAAGCGAGTGAAGGATTGGAAAAAAGCGGGGAGGTTTTGAGTCGAATACTTGAAGCTAGCTAGAAGAGTCTCTAATAATGACGTGACTAAAAAATGAGCCTTCGACTTAAAGTACGAGCTCAAGCTTCTACATACCGTTTGAGTAGGTTTCGAAGCTTCCTCACATCCCTGTTGAAAAGCCGTATCTTATTCGGTATCATGGCGGTCTTAGTTGGAGGACCTTCAACTTCAATGCAGTTTGACTCCTCCTTGACCTCTAAATTCACCAAGGGAAAGTAGAGGATGTGGTATTGCCCCAAGTGTTCAAAGATAATTCCCTTCTCGCTAACAGAATACGTATTGGGGGCCCCAATTTGGGTCGCGGAGCTAAACCCAAATTTTGCTTGGAGGGTCAGACTGACAGGCATGGTGATGAGGAAGCCTACCAAGTAGGACTGCCATCGAGGGATTCCAGGGACTAAAAAGCTGAGAATATAACCCGAGGCCAGATAGATGGCTAAGGGTATGACAAACATGAGGGACATTTTGGGACTCATTCCTCCTATGCTCTTCCCCCGTTCCTTCGCGGTGTCAATTTCACTTTTCGTCACCATCAACAGAAGTTTCCTCCTTGATGCTTTACGGGCTTCTTCAAGGTTGGCGTCAATCTGTGGCTTCGAACGCACGGTCTTTAAGACCTGATACCCCATCTGCGCACCTAGAAGTATGATAATCGAACCATATTGAAGCCATGGAATCTCCTCCTTAATGCCGTAAGTTATCAAGACCATGAGGAGGAGCGAAGGTACCATCCGTTTCGCGTATTGCGTTAAATTACTTTGACTCATAAGGCATCAGCTATACTCTCTAAACATCATTCTTTTTATCCCAGTGACCGGAGTAAATTAAGTCTTTTGGAAATCTCTATCCTATGTAAAGATTTACCTTATTAAATGAAGCGATAGACGGATTAGTTACAGAGATCCACACTCAAAATAAGCGAGAGGTTTTCAGAGGAGCGAGTGGAAAACGGGTAATTACCTCCACAAACCACTCCCGCGTTGTATACCGTCACAGGAAGGAAAAACGAAGCCCTAAACAAGGATAAGGCCTAATGATGGAGACGGCAGTGGTTTACCACACTTGAATGAATCAAGATGAAACCCTCGCGACGTTTACCATAACCATTTCTCCGAGGACGCATAGATGGATTTTCGTCCCGTTTTTAAGGATAGACAGGACAACGATTTTCTGATGGAACAGTGAAGTCTTAACTCGCTCTTATTAAGCAGCTTTCGCATATATTTAAGGCGTGGAAACGCCATGATATTCGCGACGAAGAAGAGGACAATTCCATGAAGATTGACGTATTGTGCAAACTCGCTGAGTTCCGGAGGTTCATGATCATCAGCACCTGCCAATCATTTATTCCCCTGGATCTCCTCCGAGATGAGATGGTTTTCCCCGAACGCCAAAGCACCCTGGGCACCATGTACGTTGAAGCCGAAGACAAAGTGACCTTGAAACGAGTGGAGCCAATCACGTTTGTACGTGTCTCAGAGGTTCTGGGCATCATATATACGTCTAAGAGTGGTAGGACACAGTTAAAGTGGAGAAACGTACGAGAGGATGTGGGGCGGTTGACTGGCGACGCGAGCACACACTCCCTGGTCAATCTGTTTACCTCCCAAATCCTCGATGAATCCTTCGTTGCGAAGGTAAAAGAGGGGGCTCGTTGAGAGCAAGTAGGCTTTTATTCCAGAGTCCGTAACCTATCCACAAGAAGAATTGATCGGGGAAACGCTCAATGATAAGCAAGATGAAGTGTAAAATCGTGTCCTTCCAAGAGGTTCATGAGAAGGTGAGACATGTAGCTGAAAAGGTTAAAGCATCGCAGTACGAGCCGACCACCATAGTGGGACTGGCTCGTGGCGGATGGATTCCAGCGAGACTCATGTGCGACTTTCTAGGTATCACGGATTTAGTCAGCTTGAAAGTGGAACACTGGCTTGAAACGGGCAAGACAAAAGATGAAGCCACCATAAAGTATCCTCTCGTCACCTCGATGCGGGGAAAGAAGCTCCTCATTGTAGACGACATCACCGACACGGGAAAAAGTCTGATAACATCCATAGAACACTTGAAGAAGCTCCATCCGGAAGAAATGAAAATATGCGTCATGCAGTACATAACCAAGTCAACATGTGAGCCAGACTACTACGCGGAGGAAGTGAAGCAGTGGTTTTGGTTCATTTATCCATGGAATTGGGTTGAAGACACAAGCACGCTGATAGTGAGGCTCATGAGCGATGAAACGGGAAAAGAGTGGCGGCCAAACGCCATAAACGCAGGGCTACAAGAATACTTTGGAATCAAGTGGAATCGGAAAATGCTGAAATACATCTTGAAGCTGATGACAGAGCGGGGCCAGGTTGACGCTGTGAAAAGCGGTGATGGCTTCAAGTACCGGTTAAAGAGGCGGTCAGTGATCCAACTCTGAGGGAGCAAGACATTGATCGACGACGAAGCCTTCGCTCCTCACTGAGTAAAGAAACCTCTTAATCTCTTGAGGGCTTTAACGCGTTCGACATTACCCACTTTAGCCTGCTTCACAGCAGAGCCCATCACTTCAATGATCTCGTCGTAGGCAGACTTGTCAACGGGAAACGGAACGCCGTCTTTTCCTCCGACACAAAAACTAAACCGTACAGGATCGTTCCAACTCGGTGTTTCCCCATAGACGATTTCTGATATGAGAGCGAGACCTCGAACAGTTGCAGGCCCGACGCCCTTGATACCAAGGAGCTCCTCGTAATTCTGTGGCTTGAAAGCGTACGCCGTCTTCAACGCGTTCCAGTTGATACTTCTCGGCATGATAAGAACGCTGACAGGCTTATCGCTGCCCTCCACAGGCCCGTCAATCCAGTCACTGAGGGTGCTTTGCCCTCTTGTTCGTAGAGAGAGGACGCGTCTCCGCAACCGTTCCGGCCCGTCATTAATCAAGTCAACGGCGGCTCTTCGACTGCCCTCGCTTTCACGGGAAGTCATGTCAAGAACACGATGTTTCCGTATGTCACCTACAATCGCGTTGTGGGGTTCCACTACAAAGCTGGTCACATGATCCGAGAGCCAGTGGTAACGCCGCGCAGTCCCGTCGTCTGCGTTCATTCCCTGCTGGATGACCGTCCATCCACCTGCCTCATCCATGACGAAAGCGTGGTGGTACAGAGGGTATCCAGATTGAATCGCGGTGTTATCCACTTTAGCACTCATCTTACTCGCGTACTTCATCGCACGTATTTTCTCGTCCGACCAATCGAAGGTCTTCCCTATCATTTCGATTTCCTCTGGGGTCTTCTTCGAAACACGTCCCTTTCCACCGGCAGCAGCGATACCATGGGTCTCGGGTCGCAGAGCTACTTTAAGGGCGGCACAGGTGACGGTGGTTGTGCCGCTGGAGTGCCAGTCATACCCCAAGACACAGGAAAGGGCTTGAAACCAACAGGGATCGGCTAACCTCGTTATCAGCTCTCGCGGTCCTCCCTCGTCGATCAGTGCTTCAAGAATGCATCGCCCCAACCTGACCATGCGTTTAAACAGCCAGCGGGGGGCACGACCGCGGTGTAAGGGAAGTTCCGCGAGGCCGGTTCTACGCACATAATCACCGAACCACGGTTTTAGGAGGAAGTATTCAGGCGAAGCTCAACGGCCTCTAATTGTTTGAGGACGTAACTTCGTATCTTCTTCGGCGTCGGCAGCTCTGCGACGATTTTCCCCCGTTCGATGAGAGGCTTCAACAGCCGCTCCACCTTGCCACCGCAGACTTGACACGTCTCAACCCTTTCAAAAGCAGGCACAAGTTGATGACGAGGGCACTTCGTACATCGGTACACCTCTTTTCGACCGGGAAGTTTCCCCCTCTTAGCGATGGCCTTCCCCTTCGTTTCAACTATGTCAAAGGCAAAATCAATGGATGGAGCGCAGGCGATTGCTGTCCCGACACCGAAGGCGTCAACGACATCACATAATTTTGCAATACGATCTTCATTCACCCCACCGCTTACCACAATTTTAACGTGATCGAACCCATTGAGACGCAGTATCCACCGCGCCTCCTCAACGATCCGCCGCACATCCCCCCGTCTCGTTGAAGGGGTGTCAAAGCGGACACCATAAAGTTTCTCACCCAAGGTTTTAGCGGCCAGTAAAGCCTCAACGGTCTCGTCGAACCAAGTATCACACAAGACGATCCGCGGCACGTCTTCCGAAACCACCTCGTCAAAAGCCTTCCACGCTTCAACTTGGTCTCCGAAGAGGAGGATGAGTTCGTGAGGCATCGTGCCAACAGGCTCTTCCCCAATCAATTTTGCTCCAAACGTGCCTGAAACAGAGTCACAGCCACCAATGAAGGCAGAGCGATCTGCCATGGGAGTGATCGCGGGGTGAAGAGCCCTTATACCAAAGAAGATGACTCCTTTCTCCCGTGCAGCCTTTTTACACCTTGCCGCTTTTGTGGCGATGGCCGAGGCCTGACGAAGCAGTCCGAGCACCGTGGACTCCAATACTCCGAACGCGCCGTAGGCTCCCTCAACACGTAACACGGGCTCGTATCGATTGAAGATCGTCCCCTCTCGCATAGCCGATACATTGACGTCTACGCCTTCAAAGAGACGCGCGGTCTCCTCGATACCCGCGAGGACTGCCCAGTCAGACATAGGTGGCAGAGAATAGGCGTGGACGTCCATGACCACCCTCTGATCTGCCAACCCCCTTGTTATAACGATGTCTCTTGTACGCTGGTAGTAGATGTCGGTTACGTCACCTTTTTTAATGGACGCGTCGTCGGCTACGTGAAAAATACGCTTCAAGGATGTCCCACTACCCCCCGTATATATTGTCTTCCGTAATAAAAAAACCATCCCTAGCCATCGATTCCGATTAAGGAAACACCGAAGAATTGAACCAGCTAACTGGCTTTATAGAACGCAACCTCGTCTAAACCCAGGTTAACCTCGTCAGTTACAAAGGTTTGAAAGTAAAAGATCGGGATCACCGGCACCTCCTTATAGGTTTTCAAGGGGGTTTCGGACAAGGTAATGATCAATGGT
Organism: Candidatus Bathyarchaeota archaeon; assembly: GCA_026015035.1. Taxonomy (GTDB): domain Archaea; phylum Thermoproteota; class Bathyarchaeia; order RBG-16-48-13; genus DAOVBJ01. The sequence continues at coordinate 17,672 of JAOZHB010000084.1, forward strand.
AAAAACCAAGCTTCTCTCCAACCATCCAGTGCCAGCCGTCCCCGTACCTCTTGAAAGGAGTTGACTAAAGCCTCGGTTCGCTCTATCTGCTTCTCAACGATATTCATCGTAGCAGACCGCTGCCAGCTCCTCGTCCATCGCTTACATTCAACCAAAAAGACGAAGGGCCTTTTCACCCCTAGGACGTCGATTTCAAAACGCCTATCCCGGCTCTTGAAGCGAAAATGCTTCTGCGTCGAGAAGCCACTGGCGTCCAAGATCAAAGCAACGAGATCCTCAAACTCTTGCCATCCAAGAACCTGGCAGACTCTTTCAACGTCGACGCCTTTCTTAAGTGCGAGGATGGCAAGGTCAAGTCTCTGACGAGGAGAAATCCATATTATTCCCTCGTCCAACTGAATCAGACGGTCGTCTGCCAGTTTTCTCAAGGTATTCAATACCACGTCTTGAGGTAGAATAGCTTCCTGGGAGATCATACCGAGATCAACTTGGTTGGCATCCAGCTTCATTAGAGTGAGAAGGATTCTTTCATCCACGGGCACAATTAATTCACCTGTACGTGATACTTGGATCTTGCTAGATGAGTCCTTCTAGGTATTCCCTAGTCCTCGATCTCCTACGCTGGCTAGTTGGACCTGTATTGATCTACGCAGAGAGACTACTCATGGTTGATTTAAGTGTACTTGCCTCGAGTTGTCACCGGCCATACCGCAGCCAACTTCCCGTCCTTGACCACAAAGATGTTGTCATGTTGGTTGACACACGTGCAACAGTGACTGGGTATGAATTCGATCTTCTGACCCCACTTCAACCTCTTCCGAACCTCGCTGCCCTCTGCAAATCGCACAGTCCCATGCTCTTCGGAGAGTTGCACGGCCTCGCAGTCTACTAGTTCCCCGTCTACTCTTACCCGTGGTGCATCGAAGCCAGACGACATCGCTTTCAACCCGGCGTCCGTTACGACTCGGTCTGAGAAGTTGTCGCCGATGATCTGAGTGAGAACGGAAAGTGAGGACTTGAAGGAGACATCGTTCACGGTTTTAAAGCCGTAGCCTGTACCCTCTGGGCCAACTCCAAACACAAAGGAGCCAGGCTCGATCTCGGTTATCCCAGGATACGTCCCCGTCACGTGATATGTACCGGTTGATCCTGCACTTACAATCTCGACCTCGATGCCCGCTTTCCGAATCATGTTGGCTGTGTCGACCGTAAGCTTGTTCCGTTGCATGGCGATTTCCCGGTCCACCGGTCCCTCGTAGCCGTAGATCCCTCTAAAGGTTAAGCCCTTAAGTGACGTCACCTTCTTTGCTAAGTCGACTGCTGGCTTGCCAGGTGGCACACCACATCGCCCCTGCGTCATCTCGATAATGACATGCTGTTTAATACCCCATTTGAGGGCAGCCTTCGACAGAAGCTCAGCCTCTTCAGCGTTTTCAATGGCCGTTAGTACCTTACCCTCTCCCATGGCAACGTTCATCCCAACCAGTTTCTCAATCTTCACAGGATCAGCGAATTCTTGACTGACGAGAATATTCTTCTCTCCGTGGAGGACTCCTGCATGCAACAGGGTCTCCGCTTCACTCAGTTTTTGCGTCATCAACCCGATAGCACCGACATCCAGAAGCTTGCTGCAGATCGCTGCAGCCTTGAATGTCTTTGCATGTGGCCGTACATTGACACCAGCTTTTCTCGCAAATGAGAACATCAATTCGATGTTCCACTCAAACTTGTCCAGATCTAGGAGTAGTGCTGGAGTTTCGATCTCTTGCAGGGATTGACCTATTGGATACATATTCATAAACCCTCAGTCACCATAATACGACAGTGGGTATTAACACTTACGACAAACATGAAGCATCGTTCACCACGCATAAGGTTAGACGCATAACATTGGATGTATAAGCGGAGTATATGCGTTCTATCGCGATGTAGCTGACTGTTGATCAACACAGGAGGGTGTTTTGGTTCGTATAGCTGGGTGACATATCGTTTGAATAGTATTCAGGTTTTGGGGTAGGGTACAGCTAATGGAGTGGATTACATCTTTTTCTGCTTTAAAGCATGGGGTTTATCGATGCTCCAACAGGGAAGATTAAGACCTCTGCGTTCTTCCTTGACCTCGAGATTTCATCGAGAGCGGTCTGTAACGTGGAGAAGGGTGTCATCTCCATCTCCTCAAGTTTATCGTGGGACACGCCGTCGGTGACCACAGCCACAGTCTTCGTCTTAAGTATCGCTCGCACTCTGTTCGCGACAGGGCCTCCACTTGGTTGAGCTTTACCCTCAGCCATCCAGTCGATAACTTCTTCTGGCTCAGGTCTCTCCCGCAGCGTTTCATAGAACCCGTAGCCTGGTCCGTCGTAGCACCCTGATACGAGAAGGATGATTCCCCCCTTCTTGGTGACGAGGTTGGCTGACATGACAGCTTTATTGGACTGAATCAGATTGGTCTCAAGGGGATAGCCGCAGGTTATTGTGACGTCGGCTTGTCTTGGGGGCTTGAAGCCATAAATCGCATTGAACCTTTCGATGCCCCTCTTGTGCTCAGACCCGACTTCACCCGCCGATATTCCCGCGACCTCCTTGGCCATGGTCAAGATTACATCTACTTTCAAGTCCAGACCTGCTTTACGCGCAACCTCCCGCATGTCAGTGTACACGATGTTCTCTTCCAGCTTACCCTGTATCGTGTTGGGGTCATGGATCATGACGTGGTTCCTGACAATAGTCTCCCTCCCTGAGACACCGGGTAGGATGATCTTCCCTCCACCACCGTATCCCGCAAAGTAGTGGGGTGCAATGTTTCCCACGCCGATCTTCAGATCGGCTTCAGCAACAGTCTTATTGATCCAGATCGGTGTTCCCTTGCTGGAGACGCCGACGTATTTCAATCCCGGTTTATCGTCGGGTTCATGAATTGAGACGTCGACCCTGTCGAGGGTCTCCCCACCGACCTTTATCTTGACCTCCTCGTCGGTAGGACGCCGATGGGTCCCGCGTCCCACGACGACACTGATTCTACTATCGGCGATACCGGCACTGTTTAACTGGTCAATTATCCCTGGGAGAAGTTGACTCGCTGGTGTCGGCCGCGTCTGGTCGTCACAAATAATCACGGCTTTCTGCGCAGATGAGGCGAGGCTAGTGAGACTTTTAGCATCCGTAGGATGCTCCAGCACCCGTTGAAGTTCAGTTCGAACACTCGCGAGTGGGACGGCGCTTTTTGGCTCTCCCACGCCAAGTACTGTCCATCCGGAAGGAAGATCGAAATCGATCGGTTTACCCTTGTAATACGCCTTATAATTACCCGTTGTTCGTCACCCCAATAGTGTTGTTTTTCAACGACGAATCATTGAACCTGAAACACACTACCATGCCTCTTTAGTTATTAATAAGCTTATGCGAGTCTAAGGAAAGGTCTTGACTTTGGATCCCACTTCTCGATCCTGTCCGTGTATGAACTAGCTGGTTATTCAGAACATTTTTTTAGGGACGGGGTGGCCTTAAATAAGGGAGCAGAACCAAGGGATGTTGAACGATATGTCCAGAGCTGAAGTCGTTAAAGCACGTGAGTTAATCGATTATCAAGAAGAGTCTGTGGTGAGTCGAACGATACTAGAAACCGAGACGGGAACTGTTACGTTATTCGCTTTTGCTGAGGGACAGGGACTAAGTGAACATACAGCGCCATTCGACGCGTTGGTTCATCTCCTCGATGGTGAAGCAGAAGTCATAATTTCAGGACAATCGCTTCGCGTACGAGAGGGGGAACTCGTTATTATGCCAGCCAATAAACCTCACGCCTTGAAAGCGGAGACGAAATTTAAAATGCTCTTGACAATGCTACGATCTCAATAAACCTCTCCCGAGGACGCCTTTAACTAGCTAGCTCTAGCAATCATATTTTTCTCCATCGTATGCCTTCTGATGTGTCCTCAAGAAGGTAACCATGTTTTTTAATCTCATCTCTGAGTTCATCTGCTGTTTTCCAATCTTGATTCTTTCTAGCTCTTTCTCTCTTGTGGATGAGTTCTTCTATTTTCAGGGGTAAGTGGTCTGTGGTTACCTCTCTGGCTATATCGATGGCAAGAATTTTATCGAACGCTAGAAGTAACTCGTACTTCTCTCTGTTGTTCATCTCCATCTCATTTCTCACAAGCTTCCAAACTAGTGTTAAAATCTTAGGCATGTTAAGGTCATCGTTCACCGCTTTGAAGAAATTCTTCACATATTCTTTGACCTTTAGTGTTTTCTTTCCTTTTCTTTCTAGGTTTTCACTTAGTCTTCGCATATGTTCTCGTAGCGTGTATAGGGCGTTTTGAGCAGCTTGCAGATTTTCCCATGTGAATTCTAACTGTGATCGGTAGTGGGCAGTCAAGCAGAGATACCTGTAGGCAAGGGGGTCAAATCCTCTCTCTATGAGGTTTTGAACAGTGAGTATATCACCTTGTGACTTGGCCATCTTCTTTTTTGAACCAAAGGTTAAGAAGGCCCCGTGGAGCCAGTAGTTAACGAATTTCTTCCCTGTTGCAGCTTCAGATTGGGCGATTTCGTTTGTGTGATGGATGGGGGGGTGATCGATGCCTCCACAGTGAAGGTCAAAGGTTTCGCCCAAGTATTTTATGCTCATGGCACTGCATTCTATGTGCCATCCTGGAAATCCGTCACCCCACGGTGAGTTCCACTCCATCAGCCTTTTCCGGTCTTTAGGGGAAAAACGCCAGAGACCGAAATCTGTTATATTCACTTTTTGAGGGTTGAACTCCACTCTTGTCCCTGCCTTGAGAGTTTCATTCAATCTTTTAAAATTCATTCCAATGAGTTTTCCGTAGTCTTTTAGTTTTGAAGTGTTAAAGTATACGCCATCGTCAATTGTGTATGTGTACCCGTTCTTCTCAAGTCTTTGAATTAGTTTTATCATGTCCGTGATGTGATCGGTGGCTTTGCAGATTATAGTCGGCTTCTGTATGTTGAGTTTTTCCGCATCTTCGAAGAAGGTTTGTGTGTAATGTTCTGCGATCTCCCACACGGTTTTATTCTCTCTTCTAGCACCAACTTCTATCTTATCCTCACCAGTGTCAGCGTCAGAGGTTAGGTGACCAACATCAGTGATGTTCAGCACATGTTTTACCTTAAAGCCGTTGATCTCCAGGGTTCTTCTTAGAAGGTCCTCAAAAATGTAGGTTCTGAAATTACCTATGTGAGCATACCAATAAACTGTTGGACCACAGCAGTATAGACTAACTTCTTGTTTATTAATGGGTGTAAAAACTTTTTTTTTCCTCGTTAAAGAGTTAAATATTTTTAGCAGAGAATCCCTTGGAGCCTTAGCTCTCAGGGCAAACACGAGACCTCCTAGTCATCTTCACACCATCCGTCAACATACATAACAAATTTTGTCTTAATAAGTATAATGCGCGTTAAAAAACTTTCAAATTTTTTATCCAATAGTAAATTTTCTAGTTAGCTGGAACTTAAGTATTAAACGAAAAAGAGAAAGAGGTTCTTGCACCATATAGGAGTACGCTAAAAATTGTGTCATCTAACAAGCTCATTAACATCGCTTGTCTTGATTGAATGGAAATGAAACGAGAGGTAAAATCAGAGGGAAAGAAGTTGCTTTTGATGGGAAGCAGTGCTTTCAAGGCGAAACAGTTGCCCTCTGAGGTAAGGGAAAGAATTGATAAGGCTATAGCCTGTAAGATGACTATTGTTGTAGCTAGCTTGGACTACTTGAAGTCTAAAGGTTACAGAAAGGTGGTTGTTGGTCACGCTATCAGGCTGAGGTACAATGCAGGGAACTGGAAAGATAAACAATACGGGAAGAACCTAAAAGAAAGGGAAAGACGAATGATTGAAGAGTGCGACAAAGCAATCGTCATATGGCTTAACAACAGTAGCGTAATAGCCAATAACCTTGAAATCCTAAAAAGACTTGGAAAACCTACTTTTCTGTATGAGTACTCAACTGAAACAGGCACAGCGAAAGCACGCCAGCTTGACTCCAAACGAAACTACAATCCTTACTATGATCTGATAGAATATTACAAGAGACAAAAGCAGAATAAAAAATAAGTAGATCATCTTAGC
>JAOZHB010000064.1 GCA_026015035.1 Candidatus Bathyarchaeota archaeon
CTTTGACCTGCACAAGGATTATGTCAGCATCGAAGACTTCGTCACAATCGAAGCCGTAACACGTTACGATGACCGGTTTGTGCTCAGAGGAATCCATCATCCCACAAAGGACGAAAGAACCTATACTAGCAGAGTCGTTGTCTTGGCTACGGGCGTGGTGGACAGGCAACCCCTGATCGGCGGAGAGCTTACGCCCATTTTACCGTATGCTAATAATCGCCTTCTCTGTTACTGTGTGCTCTGCGATGGCTTCCACCTCCCTGGAAAGAACGCTGCCGTCCTCGGTAACGGAAAGACAGGCATGCTCACCGCCCTCGATTTACTCTCCTTCAAAGCCAAGAAGGTAACGATCTTAACCCATGGCACGGCTCTTATCAAAAACGGGACTAAAACCGAAGAGACGAAGGCCTTAAAAAAGAAGTTGACGTCGAACGGCGTGGATGTGGTTACAGATGAAATCCGATCCCTTTTTGGCTTGGAGGATCATCAGTTTGGGGTGCGGTTAGCCAGTGGCAGGGAGATGCTTTTCGACATCGCCTTCTCCGCCATGGGCTTCCACAAAATCAACAGCGACCTCGCCGTTATGCTTGGCGGGACGATCGATGACACAGGCTACGTCGTCATTGACGACGATTCCCGAGTATTAGCCGCTGACGATCAACCGATCCCTGGCCTGTATGCAGTCGGTGATGTTACTACGAACTGGAACCAGCTCATGACCGGCTTCGGAGACGCGGACAAAGCGATAATCCATGCGTGGGCCAATTACCTTTAAACACGCGTCGAAGCCTTGGCTACAAAGCCATTCTTCTTTAACAAGATCTGACGTAGGGTAGTAGTCACTTTGAAACCTCACGGCGAACTAGTTAGCTAGGTTAGCTTCTCGCTGACGTACGATTAATGGGTGTAATCGATAACTTCAATACGTTGGAAAGAGATTGTATCCCAACTATTTGATGTGAGGGGAACGTGTTGATAAAATCGTTTGACCATGTGGCAATTACCGTGAAGGAGTTTGATAAGACGATCGAATGGTACGTGAACAATTTGGGTTTCACCGTTCAAAGGATGGTTGAAAACAAGGAGCGAGGAACGAGACTGGCATTTTTAGAGGCTGGAGGTCAGGCAATGCTGGAGTTCTTCGGCTCCATGGATCCCAACAAGACGGTTGAGGGCCCAACTTTAACGCGTGAGGAAACGGGAATAAAACACATTTCCTTTTTCGTCGATGACATGGACGAAATGTGTCAAAGACTGAAGAAGGCCGGCGTTGAATTTACGTCGATTAGGCCAACGCGCGCAGTCTTTAAGGACCCTAACGGCATCGTGCTTGAGCTTCGTCTTCCCTAAGTCTACACCACACTAGCTAGCCAGTCCCCCTTTGTTGGAAGCAACCGTTAACCGCAGAGTGATCTCACCCCCATCTTTTTCCGCATCAGAGAATTAAAATTGAAAATATTTCCTGAATTAATGTGGTTTCGTTGTTTCTGGTAAATAGTTAGCTACAATCTTCATCTTTGCAGTGGAAAAAGCTATTTAAACATTGAAAGACTAACAGTTGTCTGGAGTTGAATACCCTGAAAATCGTCCATTTCACAGACGTTGCGGCGGAAGACGCAGAGGAAGGCGCATCCAAACTGCAAGTGCGATGGCTTATAACGAAGGAAATGGGTGCCGAAAACTTTGAAATGAGGTTGTTTGAGATGACGGCAGGAGGGCACAGTCCTTATCACAACCACCCATGGGAACACGAAGTCTACATTCTGGAAGGCGAGGGTCTCGTGGTTGGTGAAGACCTTGAAAGACCGTTCGGAACTGGCGACGTCATTTTCATTCCTCAAAACGAAAAACACCAGTTCAAAAACACTGGCGAAAAAACGGTCAAATTTCTTTGCATCGTTCCCACCCATTAATCCTCTTCCAGATTTGTTATACAGCCGCTCAGCTAGCTAGATGCTCTTTTCATGTTAGAGGCTTACGCTGTGTTCAATCTGGAACGCAAGCATGAGATATCGACTCAGTCCCCAAATACGTGGTATGCTACTCCCCATCACCTAGCTAACTAGACGGAAAAACACTCGAAAAGTAATCTTGTAGCTGACTTCTCTTACCAGAAACTCTCTGTTGACTGGTTAGGACGTAGATCCAGGATGATCAGAACTTATAACGCATCCGGCTCTAGCTAGATTTTGGTTTCTACATAACCTATAATAGTTAGATTTCAACTATTACTCCTCATTAAATGAATAGGTAGTGTAAACCATGTCGGTTTCAAAGGTTTATCACTTTGGCCCGAGGGGTAGAGTGAGCGACGTAATTAAGGGGCAACGCCTCTTCGAGGTGGCTGGCCTCAACGAATGCTTTGATAAAGGAGACTCGGTGGCGATAAAGATCCACTGTGGGGAGTGGGATAACACGGGGTACCTCCGCCCCTGCATCGTCGCCGGTATTGTGGAGACCGTGAAAGAGTATGGGGGTGATCCCTTCGTCTGTGACACCACTACATGCTATCTCCGATCTCGAGGCACCGGAAGGGACGAACTCCTGACCGCAGCTAGAAAC
>JAOZHB010000066.1 GCA_026015035.1 Candidatus Bathyarchaeota archaeon
GGTGGGTTACTGGAAGACACCTCCACCCCACAGGAGTACTCGACGACGAACATCCAAGTGACTGGTGTGGACGAGGCGGACATCGTTAAAACGGACGGTGGACACATCTACCTCACCTCGAACGCAACGGTGTACATTCTTCAAGCCTATCCCCCTGAAGAGGCGAAGGTGCTCTCAAAACTAGAGTTCAACGCGTCTGTGGCCGGACTCTTTGTGAACGAGGACCGACTCGTCGTCTTTCAAGACCCCTCATTCAACTACTATGCAGGCGAGTTCCGCACGTACATCCCGTCCTCTTACGAGGTGAAAACGACTATCCTGATCTATGACATCTCTGACAGAGTTAACCCCGTGTTAGAGCGGCGTACGACTGTCGACGGTCAGTACTTCAGCTCCCGGATGATCGATGAATACATATACGCGGTGATCATCGATCCTGCCCAACTCATTAACGGGAACGAAGTGTTGCTGCCCGAGATCCAAACAGGCAACCGCACAATCGCGGTCGAGGTCTCCGACATCTACCACACCGAGTTCCCCAACACCTACGATTTCTTCACGAGCATAGTTGCGATCAACGTTCACGATGAAGCGCAGAAGCCGACGATCGAGACCTTCCTGTTAGGAACCACCTCCTGCCTGTACGTCTCACGGGAGAACATCTACCTGACCTCTCCCGAGTACTCGTCGACCGCAGGAACCAACATCCACCGGATCAACATCGGAAACGGCGAGATCACCTATGCAGAAAACGGGTTTGCCCCCGGCTACGTCTTGAACCAGTTCTCCATGGACGAGTATCGCAGCTACTTCCGCATAGCGACAACCCATCACGGCGCCAACCACGTCTACGTCCTCGACCAGCAGATGGAGGTCATTGGAAAACTTGAGGACCTCGCTCCCGGTGAAGCCATCTATTCTGCGCGTTTCATGGGAGACCGATGCTTCCTCGTTACCTTTCGGAAGGTCGACCCCCTCTTCGTGATCGACTTGGAGGACCCGACGGTCCCCCAGGTTCTGGGAAAGCTGAAGATTCCCGGTTACTCCGACTACCTCCACCCCTACGACGAGACCCACCTGATCGGCGTCGGCAAGGAAACCGTCGCCGCAGAAGAGGGTGACTTCGCGTGGTATCAAGGTGTTAAAATCGCTCTCTTCGACGTCAGCAACGTCTCCCTACCCATAGAGATCGCAAAGATTGAGGTAGGCGACCGCGGAACTGACTCCCCTGTTCTCAGAGACCACAAGGCGTTCCTCTTTGATAAGACACGGCATCTCCTGGTGTTACCCATCCTCCTCGCTGAGATCGACGAGACGCAGTACCCCCTAGGTGTTCCCCCCTCCACCCATGGGGACTACGTCTATCAAGGCGCCTACGTCTTCAATGTCTCGATAAGTGAGGGAATCAGACTGAACGGACGAATCACCCACCTCGACGATGATGCTTCCCTCCTCAAGAGTGGCTACTACTTCTCATCGGCCTACGAGGTGAATCGGGCACTCTATGTAGGGAATGTCCTCTACACCATCTCCGACAAGATGGTGATGCTCAACAGTCTGACAGATCTGACGGAGTTGGGCACTGTAAACCTCGAGGAGTAGCTAAGCCCCAATATATTTCTGGCGCGAGGCCCTACCTCCACACCAATCGTTTTCAGAAAAAACATCCACAAACGCATACCTTCCCTCTATTACACGAGTGCAAATGATAACAAAATTGTTGTTCAAGAGCTATCTAAGTTCACCGAAGAAGGCAGCCAATCTAAACCTGCTTGGTCCACCGTCGTGCTTTCAATTTGGAGGGTGTTAGCACTTAAGTAGGTGAGAAATCGTTTGAAGCATTTGGATAGCTCGAAGTGCATGCGTTTCGATTGGGTGACTCCAGGCTCCCACCACCATTTTTTGATGATAAAAGCCTCGTCCTTCTTATCGTGCCCCGGTTCAAACCGGGCTACGAATCGATCGCCGTACAAAACGGGAAGCACGTAATAACCATAACGTCTCTTAGAGACGGGCGTGTAAACCTCCCATCGATAATCGAAGTTAAACAGTTCCGAGATAAATCGTCGGTCCCAAAGCAGGTTGTCTAATGGTGCCAAGACAGCAGCACGGGGTAAGGGGTCGTCGGAGTCCAGTATCTGTTTGAGGCGTGGCTTATCCTCGCTCCTCATGTAGAGTGGAGGTTTAATACCCTCGACGCGTAACTCCATGACCTTTCCCTGTCGGAGCAGCCTTGTTAAAGTCGCGTTTCGCTCCTTGCTTCTCGTTCCATGAATGCCATGCCATACATTACTGGCTGCCCTCCACAGCAAGCCTACACTACCAATGCGTCGAAGGACATGCCAATCTTGGTACTGCTCCTCTGTTTCGTTTGGATCGGAGGCAGACAGCAATTCTTCCGGAATGTGACGTTTAGCGAAATCATACACTTTACGAGTATTGATCTTGTGATGAATTACTAATTCTCCCAAGAAGAACATACTCTCCAACGCCGCGCGTGCCAACCGCGTCGACCCCCATGACCAGTCGACCTTCTGATCATACGTCAAGTCGAGGGAAGATAAGGGACCTCGTTCTTCAATCTCCTTACGAATCTGAGGAAGAATAGATGAAACCGCTTCGAAGCGTTTACCAAGTCTTCGCCTGGCAGATTCCCTTCTTCGACGGAAATAGGGCCAGTCCTCTACACAGTAGATGGACATCATCTTATCATATCCGTCCAGAAGCTTCCTATCCTTGTACAGAAGCTCCTGCAGCATCCATGGCTGAAACTCCGAAACGCGAGCTTGAAGCACCAGTTCAGGGTTTCGGCCAACGATGTTCAGGGGATCAAACTGAATGCAGCCAACACGATGAATGTAGCTTAGTACCCCAAATTTCCCCTCCAACTCATATGGGGGACGTAAGCCTTGATGGGCGAGGATGAAGTGACGGGCTTGTGCTTTGGTTAGTGTTAAGGTGTCCATCCCGGATGACCACATCCTACTCGCAGCGAAGTAGCTAGCAATCCAGATATTTCTTTATATTGTGCACGAAAGCCAAACATTAGTGTTTTCCCATTATGAGTAGAGGACGAACACTATTGTGTGTTGAAGGTAAGGTGTTAGGACAGGATATATTACTAGGCAGTTCAGCCTGAGAACGTAATTTTCTGAGTTCACAACCCTTCAGAAAAATACTGATAAAATAGAGCGGTTTTTAGGGAAGTAAGGTTCCTCGACGCGGTCGATTATTACTCACACTGCGTTAGCTGGAGCTTTTGAGGTTTCCCGGTCGGAGTTGTTGTCTTTTTTATCTTTTTTATAAAACACGTGTTTTCCAGTCATGTGGGCTTCGTAAGAACCGCCTTACCCGCCTTCCACAATGGGTGCTAGAATGATCTTCTCGACGGCTGGGTCGAACGTGTACACGTGCATCCTTTTTTCTTCGGGTGTCACGGCAAAGGCTATCCAACCCTTCTTCAAATACGTTGTAAAGGTCTTCTCAGCTCGTTCAACTTCGTCAGCATCGTTTTTATTCCACTCTAACACGAGGATGCGGGTTCTATCGTCTAAGAAGTCCATGAGAAGGCCCTCCTCACTCCTTTCATCAGTTACTCATGTTTTAGAGCCCTATATACTTTTATTAACGTTTCAAGTATGATACTACTCAGAAAAGGTGTAAACTATGTCGAAGAACAATATTAAGGGATACGCGGGTAAACTTCTCAGCGTGGACATGACCAACGCTACGCTTTCTGATTTACGATTCGATGAAGCCACCCTTAGAGCTTATGTCGGCGGCACTGGCATCGGGGCGAAAATCCTTTATGATGAGGTCTCTCCCTCGATTGCTTGGTCTCACCCCGACAACCGATTCATCATCGCGTCGGGTCCCCTCGGCGGCACTTCCATCGGTGGATCAGGAACAGTCTCCGTTATCACTAAGGGCGCCCTCACCAATGGTGCGACTGCCACGCAGGCCAACGGATACTTTGGAGCATTCTTAAAATTCTCTGGATACGACGGTATCGTCGTTCATGGATCGGCTAAGCGGTGGATGTACCTCCACATCGACGACGGTACAGCAGAGTTACGGGACGCCAGCCACCTCATGCGACGGGATACCTATGAAACCACCGACCTCATTAAGGGCGAACTGGGGAAGCAGGATCTCCAAATGAGCGTCGTCTCGATCGGGCCGGCTGGAGAGAATTTAGTCCGGTTCGCCGGCGTGTTCGTGGACAAGGGCCACTCAGCCTCCCACAACGGCTCAGGCGCAGCTATGGGCTCGAAGAAGCTGAAGGCCATCGCTGTTGCGAGAGGACGGAAGCGGGTTGACGTCAGTGATCGAGAGCAGCTTCGCGAAATTGCGGACACGTTCTACGAACAGGTTAAGGGCTTCTCAGGAACCATCGGGGGCGTTTATCGCAGTCAAATATCGGGTCGGGGAACCCTGCCCATCAAAAATTATATGACGAATTTGTGGGACATCTCCGAAGATGAGGTGTATGGCTTCAGTGAAGAGGACATTCGCAACAAGTTTAACCCGAAGCCGCATCCTTGTTGGGCGTGCCGGCTGACCCACTCCACCATGATGACAATACCTCAGGGTCCTTACAAGGGAATGCTCGTGGAGGAGCCGGAGTATGAGCAGATGGCTGCTTGGGGTCCCGTCATCGACTCAAAGGACGCGGTCGCGGCCTTCATGTTATCGGGCGTCACCGATCGATTGGGCGTGGATAACAATGAAGCTGGGTGGTTGATGGGGTGGCTCATGGAGTGCTATGAACGGGGATTGATCACGCGGGATGACGTGGACGGTCTTGACTTGACGTGGGGAAATGTTGAAGCGGTGAAACAGGTGCTTCACATGGTAGCCAACCGTGTTGGATGCGGCGACTTCCTGGCGGAAGGCGTGATGCGGGCTTCACAAAAGGTCGGAGGGGAAGCCGCGAAAGCCGCCATCTACACCGTGAAGGGCAATACGCCGCGAGGCCACGACCACCGAACCCGATGGAAAGAGATGTTTGACACCTGCACCTCGAACACGGGCACTCTGGAAACCGCGACCTACCCCACCACCCCTGAATTAGCGGGGCCAGGGTACCCCATGGACGTCTCTACCTACGAAGCCACGGCGAAGGGACTCATGGTCTTCGAAGACTCTCTGGGAACCTGTCGATTCAACACGCGAACAAATGTGCCCCTGCTGGCCGACGCCGTGAACGCAGTAACGGGATGGGACATGACGCAGGGCGAAGCGAGGAACGTCGGTTTACGCGCCATCAACCTCATGCGAGTCTTCAACGTTCAGGTTGGCATAACACGCGAGCTGGATCGGCCTTCCGAGCGATACGGATCCACGCCTGTCGACGGCCCTTCGAAGGGCATAAGCATCCAACCTCATTGGGACGCCATGCTGGATAACTATTATCGCCTGCTAGGGTGGGATGTCGCAACGGGGAAGCCCCTCCAAAAGACCTTGAAAGCGTTGGGCCTCGAATATGTCATAGCGGACATCTGGTAAACGGAGACGACACGTTTCATCCGTCCCCCCTTTTTTTATTGAGATATTGATTTGAAGCTGGATGGAATTAGTTTAGAATCTCGATCTTCCTGTCTTCGGGCTGAATATAGATATCTGCGGTCTTGATAGGGTTTCAGCTAGCTGGCTAGAGCATCAACCAACGAAAATTTATAATTGTAATAGACCGTAATTAGGTAAAAGAATTGGAAGGAGGATTAGTACGGAGTTGCTTAGACTCTTGGAAGGAGCTTGTGACCTTCACATCCACGCCGGGCCCAGCATGTTTGCCAGGGTGGTGGATGCTCTTCAGGCCGCTGAACAGGCTCGAGACGCTGGAATGAAGGCCATCGTCCTCAAGAACCATCACGAAGGTAGCATGGGGAAGGCAACCATAGTGAAGAGAGTGGTGGAAGGGGTCGAGGTCTTTGGTTCCATAGTCCTCAACTACGCTGCTGGAGGCTTAAACCCCTTTGCCGTGGACTCGGCGATAAAGCTGGGAGCGAAGATCATCTTCATGCCGACGGTGGATGCCAGAAACCACATACAATTCTATGGCGTGGGGCAGTACGGAAAAAAGATGCAACTCACCTCAGCTATACCGAAAGCATACGAGCGCGTCCAAGGCATAACCGTCCTCAAAGACGACGGAGAAATCGATCCAGCTGTTGCTGAGATTCTAGGACTGATAGCTGACGCCGATGTAGCCCTCGCAACATGCCATCTAACCATACCAGAATTGAAGAGGCTGGTCAGAGAGGCTAAAGAGACTGGAGTCAAAAAGATCATCGTAAGCCACGCTAACTTTGAGATGCCAAACATACCCATCGATGACCAGGTGCAGCTGGCGGAGATGGGTGCCCACATTGAGCACGCGTTCATGAGCATGCTCCCGCCGTGGCAAAGCGTAAACGTGGACCAGATGGTGGAGAGGATTAGAAGGGTTGGTCCGGAACACTGCATACTCTCAAGTGACTGCGGTAAACTAACAGGGCCGACACCCGTCGAAGGGTTAAGAATGCTCTATCAGCTGCTCCTCGAAGGCGGAATCACTGAGAAAGAGATCGAATTAATGGGTCGCACTAATCCATCAAAACTCCTTAACATGTAAAGCCAAGAGGCGCGCGCGCCACTTATTGAGCTTCAGTTCATACCGCCTCTCGGCCTGCTCAAACCGTTTTTCATCGATCTCAACGCCGAGGCCAGGTCCATCCGGAGCCCTCCATGAGCCATCCCTATACTCGAATTGCCTCGTGATAATGTCTTCTGAAGGCGGTAAGAGATTGACATTCGCTGAGTCTTCCGGCTTAAGCCAATTGGGGGTAGCTGTCACCATGTGTAGCTAGTTGGCACGCAGACGTTGACAGCTTTAACATCTGTGACTTTTATTACTTTTCACTCCCATAATTTATCCTCACCAGTATTTAATAAATAAGTTATCTCGCTACACGTTAAGCTGGAGATAGCTTGTGAATGGAGTTAATTACAAAGACGTTGGGGAGTTCATCAGGTGGGGCTTCGTCGGACTTGGATCAACTCGGCCACGATGCTGACGGCAATCTCCTCAGGGGTTTCAGAGCCAATATTAATCCCGATGGGCGAATGAATTTTGTTTAGTAGATCGTCGGGGATACCGTCTGTTGTTCGGAGTTTTTGATATATCTGCTTGCGCTTCGTGCTACTTCCGATCATACCAATATATCGTGCAGGCTTCTGAATGACACCTTTTAGGACGTTGTAATCGTCCTTATGTGCGGGAGTGACGATGATAATGTAATCATTGGTGGTTACTGTTAAGTTCTCGGCAACTGTCCCTGGATCGGCGACGATGAGGTTCGATGCATCCGGAAATCGTTCTGTCGAAGCAAATTCAGCGCGATCATCAACAACCACGTAGTCGAAACCCACCTTTTTCGTCAGCGATGCCACTTGGAAGCCCACGTGACCGCCACCAAAAATGTAGACTCGTTCGGGAATCTGAATGGGTTCAATAAAGAAGTCCATGGTTCCCCCGCACACCATCCCTGTGTCGGTGTGGGCTTCATCGGACAGGGTGTGAGTGACGGTTTGGGGTCGACCCGCCTTGATAGCGTCCTGGGCTTCTTTAATCACCAGGGCTTCCACCGAAGAGCCTCCAATGGTCCCGTGTATCTGACCATCGAATTGCACGATCATTTTTGCACCGACTTCACGGGGTACCGATCCACTCGTCTTAATGACGGTTACTAAAGCGGCAGGAATATTCTTTTGTCGTAATTCCTCGATTTTTTGGAATACACTCATGACGACTTCACTCATGAATATGGTCATGCAATGCTATGTATCTTTTCGTCGTCACATACTTGTTAGCATATTCTATTCTAGCTAGAAGAGGTCGTTCAGGGTGAAGAAGCCGGGGAGAAGATGGGCCTCGACTTCTTCTCCTGTCTTCACTGTGGTTTTCTGGGGAGGGTTGATGATGAAGGCGTTGGCGCGTGCCAATACACTGAAGGAGGAGGAGTCTCCAACGAAGGGATCAGCGCGATATCCTCTCTGCGTCTTTGTCACGTGGACAAAGGTAACCTGTTCAAAGGGGATGAAGCGCCTGAAGGAGAGCTGTTGGGTGATTTTCGCCCTCAAGACCCATCTCTTCTCCGCATCTGAAAGCCCACTCAAGACCTGGATCAACGGCAGCACAAAGGTGTAGAAGCCTACGACCAACGAGTGACACAGCCCTGGGAGTAAAACGACAGGTTTGCCATGCACCACAGCAAATCCGGAAACACGACCCGGCTTTCGCTTCAGACCATGGACGATTACGCCGGGTTTACCAACGGCATCAATGGCCTCCGACGTGACGTCCTTCGTACCCTTGGAACTGCCGCCAGTTAACAGCACCAGATCGGCTTGGGAGACTCCCTCATCGATTTTTTCCTTGATCGCAGCCACATCATCCGACGCGATACCGAGGTAGATGGGTTCACCTCCCGACCCGCGGATCAGTGCTGAGACCGCGTATCGGAGGCTGTTGACGACCGTTCCTTCTGCAACTGCATCAAGATCGTCTGTGAGTTCGTCCCCCACACAGATGAACGCCGCCACAGGCTTTTTGAAGACCGTTATGTTTCCGATTCGCAAGGCTGCGCACATAGTGAGGTCTTGGGCTCGCAGTTTATGGCCTTTCTTGAAAAGGATTTGGTCTTTTTCCACGTCCGAGCCTTTGGGTATCAGGTGTTCGTGTAGACTTACTTTTGATCGCACCTCGATTTGATCGTTGTTGACCGTCTTCGTCGCTTCAACCGCTATAATGGAATCTACCCCCGTCGGCAGAAACGAGCCTGTGGTGACGTAACACACCTCTCCAGAGCGTATTTCCCGTGTCGGTGTTTGCCCCGGGTACAGTCGGTCTACAACCGTGAAATACACGGGGTTCTGAACAGACGCGTCCGTGGTTTCCACCGCTTTAAGGGCATAACCATCAAAGTGGGAGATGTCGTGTGGCGGTATGTTGAATGGGGAGACGATGTTTTCAGCTAAGACGCGGTTGAATGCGTCGTCAATGGGTATTGTCTCCGAAGCTACGACGTGAAAACTCAAGGCATTCGCTATTTTTTCTTTGGCCTCCTCTGCGGTCACATAAGAAAATCGTCTTCTCATTTGGGGGTCACCAAAGCAGAGATGTCCCCGTTACTTCTTAAACCTTTTCGGGATACAAGAACCTCAAACATAAATGTAACGTGGCGTCTAGAATGCATCGTAGAACTGAAGAAGAGGAAGCTTATAGAAGACAGAGAGAATATACCTCGAAGAAATACAATGACTGGGGGACGTGTCGATGAAAATTTTGGCGTTGGATATCGGCGCGGGCACTGAGGACGTTCTCCTCTACGATGATGCAAAGAAGAGTGTTGAGAACTGTCTCAAGATGGTTTTACCCGCCCCGACTCAGGTTTATGCTGCTCAGGTGAAGGCGGCAACACGACTCGGTCAAGACCTCTTCATCAAGGGAGACACAATCGGAGGGGGCGCGATCTCCATAGCATTAAGAAAGCACGTTGAAGCCGGGTTCCCCGTCACAATGACGGAGCAGGCAGCGTATACGGTGAGAAACGACCTTGATGAGGTCCGAGAGGCGGGGATCAATATCCTCTCCACGGAAGCCCCCACCGAGTTCCAGGGAAAAACATTATCTTTTAGAGAGGTCAATCTCACCACACTGCAGGCCTTTCTAGCCGAGTTTAATGAGCCCCTCTCCGACGTCGACGTCGTCGCCATCGCGGTGCAAGATCATGGTGTCTCCCCGCGAGGGATGAGCAACAGGCGGTTTCGCATCCAGACGATGAAGGATCTCTTGGAGCGAGATCCACGAATCGAAGCCTTGGTTTTCCGGGAAGACGCGGTGCCGTCCTGTTTCCTTCGGATGCAGTCTGCGGTTCGCGCCTCAAAACGGCAGTTACCGAAGTCCAAAGTCGTGGTCATGGACACGGCTCCCGCAGCAATCCTCGGATGTTTGGCGGACCCTGCCGTCAAAGGGATTGCCAGGGTCCTCGCGGTGAACGTGGGGAACGGCCACACCATGGCTGCTCTCCTCGAAGACGAGGAAATTGTTGGCGTTTTAGAACATCACACCCAATTATTAAATCCCCAAAAAATTGACCGTCTCCTCGTCGCCTTTGCGGATGGAAGAATGAGTAACGAAGAAGTCTTCAGGGATCGGGGTCATGGATCATTTCTTCTGAAAGAGCCAATGGGATTCTCCACGATTGAAACGATTGCGGTCACAGGACCAAATCGA
>JAOZHB010000067.1 GCA_026015035.1 Candidatus Bathyarchaeota archaeon
GAACGAGCTGAGAAGACCTTTACAACGTATTTGAAGAAGGGTTGGATAGCCTTTGCCGTGACACCCGAAGAAAAAAGGATGCACGTGTACACGTTCGACCCAGCCGTCGAGAAAATCATCCTGGCACCAATTGTAGAAGGCGGATGAGGCCGCTCCTCATGGAGCCCACATGGCTGGAAAACACGTGTTTTATAAAAAAAGGCAACAACTCCGACCGCGAAACCTCACAAGCTCCAGCTAACGCAGTACAAGTAATAATCGACAGCGTCGAGGAACCTCACTCGCCTAAACCCCCATCTATTTTATTATTTTTTTTTGAAGGGTTGTGAACTCAGAAAATTACGTTCTCAGGCTGAACTGCCTAGCAATATATCCTGTCTTAACACCTTACCTTCAACACACAATAGTGTTCGTTCTCTACTCATAATGGGAAAACACTAATGTTTGGCTTTCGTGCATAATATAAAGAAATATCTGGGTTGCTAGCTACTTCGCTGCGAGTAGGATGTGATTATCCAGGATGGACACCTTAACACTAACCAAAGCACACGCCCGTCACTTCATCCTCGACCATCAGGGCTTACGTCCCCCATACGAGTTGGAGGGGAAATGTGGTGTTCTCCACTACATTCATCGGGTTGGCTGCATTCAGTTTGATCCCCTGAACATCGTTGGCCGGAACCCTGAACTGGTGCTTCAAGCTCGTGTTTCGGAGTTTCAACCACGGATGCTACAGGAGCTCTTGTACAAGGATCGGAAGCTTATAGATGGATATGATAAGATGATGTCCATCTACTGTGTGGAGGATTGGCCTTATTTCCGTCGAAGAAGGGACTCTGCTAGGCGAAGACTTGGTAAACGCTTCGAAGCCGTTTCATCGATTCTTCCTCAGATTCGTAAGGAGATTGAAGAACGAGGTCCCCTATCTTCCCTCGACTTGACGTATGATCAGAAGGTCGACTGGTCATGGGGGTCGACGCGGTTGGCACGAGCGGCGTTGGAGAGCATGTACTTCTTGGGAGAACTCGTCATTCATCACAAGATCAATACTCGTAAAGTATATGATTTCGCTAAACGTCACATTCCGGAAGAGTTGCTGTCAGCATCCGATCCAAACAAAACAGAGGAGCAGTACCAAGATTGGCACGTCCTTCGACGCATTGGGAGTGTAGGCTTGCTGTGGAGGGCAGCCAGTAATGTATGGCACGGCATTCATGGAACGAGAAGCAAGGAGCGAAATGCGACTTTATCACGGCTGCTCCGACAAGGAAAGATCATGGAGATACGCGTCGAGGGTATTAAACCTCCACTCTACATGAGGAGCGAGGACAAGCCACGCCTCAAACAGGTACTGGGCTCCGACGACCCCTTACCCCGTGCTGCTGTCTTGGCGCCCTTAGACAACCTGCTTTGGGACCGACGATTTATCACCGAGTTGTTTGACTTCGATTATCGATGGGAGGTCTACACGCCTGTCGCCAAGCGACGGTATGGCTATTACGTGCTCCCTGTTTTATACGGCGATCGATTCGTAGCCCGGTTTGAACCGGGACGCGATAAGACGAATGGGACTTTTATCCTCAAAAATTGGTGGTGGGAGCCTGAGGTCACCCAATCGGAACGCATGCACTTCGAACTTTCCAACTGCTTCAAACGGTTTATTAGGTATCTATCTGCGGACGTCCTCCGAATTGAAAGCACGACAGCAGATCAAGCAAATTTAAGTTGGCTGTCTTCTTCAGTGAACTTAGATAGCTCTTAACAACTTTTTCTTATCAGAGTTTACACCAGTGTATTAGAGGGAAGATACGCGTTTGTGAAGGTTTGTTCTGAAAACGATTGGTGTGGAAGCGGGTTTTCACACCAGAAACATATCAGGGACTTCACTACTCCTCGAGATTTACCGCACCCAGCTCCGTCAGATCCGTCAGACTGCTGAGCTTGACCATCGTGTCAGAGATGGTGTAGAGGACATTTCCCACGTAGAGTGCCCGATTCACCGTGTAGGCCGATGAGAAGTAGTAACCGCTCTTGAGGAGGGAGGCATCATCATCGAGGTGGGTGATTCGCCCATTTAGTCTGATGCCCTCACTTATCGAGACGTTGAAGACGTAAGCGCCTTGATAGACGTAGTTCCCATGGGTGGAGGGGGGAACACCCAGGGGGTACTGCGCCTCGTCGATCTCAGCGAGGAGGATGGGTAACACCAGGAGATGTCGTGTCCTATCAAAGAGGAACGCCTTGTGGTCTCTGAGGACGGGGGAGTCGGTTCCGCGGTCGCCTACCTCGATCTTTGCGATCTCTTTGGGTAGGGAGACGTTGCTGACGTCGAAGAGAGCGATTTTCACGCCTTGATACCACGCGAAGTCGCCCTCCTCGGCAGCGACGGTTTCCTTCCCGACGCCGATCAGGTGGGTCTCGTCGTACGGGTGGAGGTAGTCGGAGTAGCCGGGAATTTTTAGCTTTCCCAGAACCTGGGGGCTCGTCGGATCCTCTAGGCCAATCACGAAGAGGGGGTCGATCTTCCGAAAGGTTACGAGGAAGCATCGGTCTCCCATGAACCGCGCAGAATGGATGGCTTCACCGGGGGCGAGGTCCTCAAGTTTTCCGATGACCTCCATCTGCTGGTCGAGAACGTAGACGTGGTTGGCGCCGTGATGGGTCGTCGCTATGCGGAAGTAGCTGCGATGCTCGTCCATGGAGAACTGGTTCAAGACGTAGCCGGGGACAAACCCGTTTTCGGCATAGGTGATCTCACCGTTTCCGATGTTGATCCGGTGGATGTTGGTTCCCGCGGTCGACGAGTACTCGGGAGAGGTCAGGTAAATGTTCTCCCGTGAGACGTACAGGCAAGAGGTGGTTCCTAACAGGAAAGTCTGGATCGTCGGCTTCTGCGCCGAATCGTGAACGTTGATTGCAACTATGCTCGTGAAGAAATCATGGGTGTTGGGGACCTCGGTGTGGTAGATGTCGGAGACCTCGACCGCGATTGTGCGGTTGCCGGCTTGGATCTCGGGCAGCAGCACTTCGTTCCCGTTAATGAGTTGAGCCGGCTCGATGATCACCGCGTATACGTATTCCTCGATCATCCGGGAGCTGAAGTACTGACCGTCGACAGTCGTACGCCGCTCTAACACGGGGTTGACTCTGTCAGAGACGTCGTAAATCAGGATAGTCGTTTTCACCTCGTAAGAGGACGGGATGTACGTGCGGAACTCGCCTGCATAGGGGTTGAACGAGTGGTCTTGAAAGACGACGAGTCGGTCCTCGTTCACATAGAGTCCTACCACAGACGCGTTGAACTCCAGTTTGGAGAGCACCTTCGCTTCTTCAGGGGGATGGGCTTGAAGAATGTACACCGTTGCGTTCGAGGTGAGGTAGATGTGTCCACCGTCCGTTTTAACGATGTCCGCCTCGTCCACACCAGTCACTTGGATGTTCGTCGTCGAGTACTCCTGTGGGGTGGAGGTGTCTTCCAGTAACCCACC
>JAOZHB010000099.1 GCA_026015035.1 Candidatus Bathyarchaeota archaeon
GGCCGCCCGCGAAGCCGCCTACGAGCCCGAAGCTGCCGCTGATGCCGAAGTAGCCGTAGCTCTGAAGGGCGATCGCTACCGTGATCAGGTCATATTCCACTTTGACGTCGGGCAGGACCGATAGGAGCACGCCGTCCGTCGGTCGCATCCCGGCCACGGGGTCGACCGTTGCGAGGAAGGACGAGGCGGCTGTCGTGATCGGGTAGTTGACGATGGCGGTGCCTGGTCGACCGGCCTTCCGGATCCCCTCGCGCATCCACGCGAGTTGACGCTTCGACGCATACGCTTCTAAGGGTATGCCGTAGATGTCATACCCATCAATGACGGGGAAGTTGAAGCCTTCAATGAAGTCGAGACGGGGCATCATCGCAAAGTTTTGAACCACTAAATTCGCGAGATCCTCTGTGAAGGGGGCGTGGTGTCCTGGTGAAACGTTTAGCAGCTCGTTTCCTTCAATTTGATGTTGTTTCCAAATTTTCGCGTCTTTTCCTGCGCCCATTACGACCTCTTTTTCCATCGATCGGATGGCGGTCTTGACTTCCTCTTCAGTAAAATTGACGACGCGTTCCCTGTTCAGGCAGAAGCAGCCCATGTCGATCACGAAGTCGACGGCGGCTTGCCACGCTGCATCCGCGAGACTGTTATCCGTGTTCATCCAGTCACTCGTTTCCGTTGGGCATTGAATGTCGTACTCTTTTACGAGTTGAGATATTTTCTTGAATAGAGTCATACTCCATTCTTTGTCACCCATTCTCGTACCGCTTCTCATGCGATCCGCAACTTCAACCAGGCTTATCATACGAAATTCACCAAAACAGTTCTTGTATGTCATTACCAAAAAAAGGCTAGTTACTTAACGTTTTCTATTAACAATTGCTAGCTAGAATAGCCGACACACATTATCGTTTAATTCTTTTCAATAGCTAGCTCTATAATAGAAAAAGATGGAAGTTTTGAGTTTGTGGATTTAAGATTCATATTGTTTTTAAAGAAAATTAATACAGAATTCAATTGATGAGTATTTTAGAGACCATTTCCAAGAAAATATCTTCGGTCAATAAGGATACCCTTATAGAGCTATTAAAGAAAAATGGAACGAGGGATCTTGAAGACTTAGATGATAATGTATCCATAGAGAATCTTATTTTTATACTAAAGCAAAAGAAATACAAGATACAAGAGGATTTTTTCGTTAATCTAGCTGATCATTTGGGGATTCCCTACATCGAAAAATGCAACTTTGAAGACAAGAACATGTTCGTCTCTATTCTACCTTACGGCTTTCTGAAAGACAATCTTATTGCGCCTTTAGAAATTAATAAAAAATCAGCGAAATTTGCTACTGCAAACCCAATTAATAGGGCGGGTTTATCTGTTCTGGAAGAGATATTTGACGATTGGGAAGTCAAATTCTATGTTGCATCCATAGATGTGGTAGAAGAAGCTATCGAGCAAGTCTATAACGAAATTCATAAGGATAGTGCCCTTTGGGATCTCTACTATCGGAGTCCCGACGAATCTGCTTATAAGGTTCTCGTTCAATGGCAAAAACACCTCATAGTTTCTACAGCAATGGTGTTTTTGGTGCTCTCAATAATAAGTTATCCTGTTTCTCTGACCTTGGTCTTTACGATAATTAATGTCTTTTACTTTTTCATCAATCCCTTCAGATGGTATGTTGCATACAAGGGTATAAAAAACAGACATAGAACAACCTATATCTCTGATAGCGATGTAGAGAAACTGAAAGATGCGTCTCTGCCTCAATATACGATTCTTGTACCTCTCTACAAGGAAGCGAAGGTGCTACCACAAATTATGGAGAATATCTACAAGATAGATTATCCAAAAGATAAGCTAGACGTCAAGATTTTATTTGAAGAGAACGATGAAGAAACACTTACAGAAGCGAGAAGGCTTGGGCTTTTTGGAAATCCGCAAGTAAGGCTGTCACACGTAGCTCCTGTTTTGTACAGGAATTTCCTCAAAATATTTGAGCCTATCATAGTCCCAGAGGGGCAGGTAAAAACTAAACCTAGGGCCTGTAACTACGGTTTGATAAGAGCCAATGGAGACTACGTGACAATATATGATGCTGAAGACGATCCGGAACCAGATCAACTCAAAAAAGCAGTAATGTCTTTTCAGAGAATGGGACAAGATTGTGTCTGCCTTCAGTCACACTTGAACTTCTACAATTCCGAAGAAAACCTTTTGACAAAATGGTTCTCGCTTGAGTATTTGTACTGGTTTGACTATTATCTTGAAGGATTGGACGCAATCGATGCACCTCTTCCCTTAGGCGGTACTAGTAATCACTTTAAGACTAAAAGGTTGCGGAGGCTCGGAAGCTGGGACCCTTACAATGTTACTGAAGACGCTGACTTAGGCATAAGAATATACAGAAGTGGATTAAAGACGGGGATGCTTGACTCGTACACGTACGAAGAAGCGAACAAGCAATTGTGGAACTGGATACGTCAGAGGTCTCGATGGTGTAAGGGATATATTCAAACCTTTTTAGTTCAGATGCGGCATCCACGAAAAATGATACGTGATCTGGGCTGGAAAAAGTTCGTCCTATTCCAATTGACCTTTGGAGGCAACATACTTCTACCTTTGATTAACCCGTTGCTCTGGACGATAACAATACTGACGCTTCTGTTCCCAGGAATATTCAGTTTCTTATCCAACGTACCATGGATTGTCTTCATCAACACGTTTAACCTGATAGCGGGCAACTTAATTCATATCTCGCTCTATTTGAGAACAGTTATCGCTGAAAAACGGTTTTCTCTTATACCTGTCGCCTTAACCATGCCCCTTTACTGGGTTCTCGTGAGCATCGGAGCTTGGAAAGGCATAATACAGTTGATTACCAAACCCCACTATTGGGAGAAGACTATACACGGAATATCAAACATTCACAATCTGGAGACGATTTAATACATGACCAATAATTAGCTAGCTAACTAAAACCTTGAAAATATGCAGAAACCAAACCCCCGATAAAATAAAAGGTATTGATAACGTATTAAAGCAACTTCTAGGCGACGGATCATCAGAGCTTCAAGTACAGGTATTAACGAACGTTCATGGAAAGAGAGGACTACAAACATCTAGAGAGAACGACATATATGCCTAACTATTTACGATCTTGAATATTAGATAAATCGAACGCTCTCACTAGCTCGCTAGACGTTTATTAAATATGATCAGCCAGACAAAAAAGACTAAAACCTAATACTGGACTCACAGAATAGTAACCGACGAGACAACCACTGCTAAAGCTGGCTTGCGTTTCTATAAAAGTGAAAATTGCTGTACAGACAATACAGGAAATTTTACTGAAAAATACGGGGATTGGCTACGTATCGTGATTAAGCACAAGAAATTACATTTTCGAACCATTTTTTTATTTAATAAAGCTAGCTAGGGGGCTTATAGCTAGTACCTGTGTTCGATGGCTGATGCGGCGTGTGAAAAGTTAAGATAGCTATTGAGCGTCTCGGTAGAAGCGGGTCATTGCCTCCTCGGTGCAGGGTCTAGGGTTACGGGGGTGACAGTGGTCCAACATCGCGTTCTTGGCCATAATTTCGATGTCCTCTTCGGTGACATTCCAGTCCTTGAGGGTTTTGGGGACACCGAGTTGCTCTAAGAGCCGTTCCACCAATTGAGGTGCTTGATACGCCATCGCTCGTTGACCTCCGGGGGCAGCACCCAGTTGCTGGGCGACTTCGCTGTATTTGGGGATCGTTGACTCTGCTTGGAGGTTATATCGGATGGCGTACGGTAGCATGATTCCGCAAGCAGCTCCGTGGGGCACGCCTATTTGGGGTGACAGCTGGTGGGCAAGACTGTGCACGACGCCGAGGCCCTTCTGGAAGGCCATGGCTCCCAGGCTCGAGGCGTACATCATGTCCCTTCTCGCCCCTCTGTCACTGCCGTCACTGTACGCTTTGAACAGGCTGCGGTGGATCAGTTCAATCCCGGTCTTGGCGAAGGCGTCACAGATGGGTGCGTACGCGTCCACGGCGATGGCTTCGACGTTGTGAGATAAGGCGTCCAGCCCCGTGTATGCTGTGAGTTGGGGGGGCATCGTTTCAGTGAGGCTCGGGTCCAAGATCACGGTTTTCGGTAGCAAGTGTTTGCTGCTGATGACGCGTTTCCGATTTTCCTGGGTGTCCGATATGATGCCTCCTCGAGAGACCTCGCTGCCGGTTCCCGAGGTGGTTGGTACGGCCATGAAGGGTGGTACGGCTCCGGTTATGGGTCTGCGGTTGGGTTCGCCCGTAAAATACTCCTTGATGATTCCGGGGTGCTTCGTCATTAAGATGATGCCTTTAGCCGCGTCCATGGGGCTACCGCCGCCAACGGCGATCACTATATCGCATCCCTCGGAATGGTATAGATTTAGGCCGTCCGCTACATTCAGGTCGGTTGGGTTTGGCTGGACGCCGTCAAACACGGTGTACGCGATCTTCGCCGCGTCAAGGGACGTGCAGATGTCGTCGAGGAGCCCGACCTGCCTCACTCCCTTATCCGTGACAATTAATGCGCGTCGACCACCTAACTCCGTTGCGTGTTCTCCTGTATTCTTTGACTCTCCCCAGTGAAAATAAATGTTCTGGGGATAGTTGTAAATCATCCTGCTCATAATATCACGTTAACTGACGTGTGTTATTTATACTATCTTACTGATTAGCAACACCTAGTTGTAGGTCTAATGATAATTCGATCCTTTTCCCCCTATTCTTCTACATTTGAAGTCTTAATAGTTGTATTAGATTCTTCATGCCGCGCGCGCTCATGGTTAGGATTGTACTACTCAAGTCTAAAATTACACTGAACCAGGAAGAAGGTAGATGCCTAAGGGACATATAACGTAGCTAGCTAAGTCAGGACCCCAACTCCCCAGTCAAGAATCAAGTAATCGTCAAAAACAATTTTTTCTTTAACGCGCCAGAAGGCCAATAGCAGAGAACAATAGTCCCATGTGGATTCGTCTCTTCTCCTCCAAAATGGTTAAGATCAAAGATGTAATCAACGAAATTATCCTCTGGCTCAACTCGATTTCTCCGATCGCTGAAGGCTAAGCTGATGTTTTCGCCAACCAGGCTCCTTGCATGATGAATAATTTTTAGATACTAGGAATAGATCTTAGCGCGCGCGGCCTCCTAACTCTTCGGAAGTATAAATCAAAACAACAGTTAAACGCCCCAAGGCCTCTCTAAGATTCCTGGCATTCCTCCTTTTAACAAAACACTTATACAAATTATGAAACAATTATCTGTTTACTTTATAGTCTTCTCTGAAACAAGCCTAACTATTAGAGAAGAAAAATTTATTTGCATTCGATAAAAACAAGATAATTTCAAGGGTTTTCCGCAAGTTAAAGCCTTAAAAAACGCGGATTTAGCCTATAATTTAATTAATATAAAGCTTCTGAACACGGTTTTTATAATAATCATTTATGAACGTTTTGAATTTCTAGCAAAGAATGATGGCGCCAAACAAAAATAGTTATTTCAGCTAGCCAGCTCTTAATAAAAAGCGTATAGATAGATTTCAACTCCATACCCATAATTCGGAAGTTGTTTATATACATATTAAGAACCTGAACTTGAAAAATATATTGCAAGTAGGAGGATAATTATGGAAAAAAGATATCTAGGGATCTTGTTCCTAATGTTAGGCTTTTCTATCCCCCTTGTTTCAGCGTTTGTCTACGAATCGGCTCAGCAGACGGTTACTCAGACCATTCAAGAAATTGCAACGATAACCCTGCAGAACTCTGCTTTAGGCAATTTAGAAGAAGGGGAAACGAAGACCTACACTAAGGTTGGAGGAGGTGGAGACGTTGAATTGGCAACTCTAGGTGACGCCATAAGCATCACAACGGGGAAAGCCAGCGCATACCTACACCTAGATAGCGATCTAAACGATCTTACAGACTACTCAGTCTATAGCATCGTAGTAAAGTTTTCAGCGGTTGTCGGCTCCACTTACTCTGTGGGAGATACGGCCTGTACATTGACTCTCGCTTCGCCTGACTACAGCTCCGTAGACCTTGATGCGGCTGGAACGTGGAAGTTCGACTTCGAGATAACTACTACTGCAAGCCCAGTGGATGCGGATACACCGACGACAGTTACAATCGTTGTAACAGCTGAAAGCACTACATAGAAAGTCATCAGGAGGCTAGAACGTGGTTTTGAAGAAGAGTGTACTAAACAAAGTCTTCATCGTGGTGCTACTCACATGGTTCCTCTCGCTGTTAGCAGTTTACATCCCGACAAGCAGTTGGATAACACCGACCTTTCACAAAACCATAAACAACTACACACTAACCATATTTACGACATCGACAGGCCTAGCTTCCCTCATGTCTCTCTACTTAGGTTTGGATCAAGTAAGAGCTAAACCTTAAGAAGCCCTCCCTTTAAGGGGATTCCATTGAACAATGAAAGTATCAGAAAACCCCATATTTTTTTAATATCAGGTATCATCTTAATCGTTTCAATACCAGTCGCATTTGCTTTTGTGTATCAGCAACAATCGCAGATCATCAGTCAAACAATAATCGATGTGGGTGGTGGTCCATTACTGCTTTATGTCACGGGCGACGATGGGTCAAAGACCGATTGGACGAGGGTTGGAACGAGTCCTTATCTCGATGTAATCGATTATGATGTTAATTATGTATCGATCAATACGAAAAAAATAAAATCCGTAGGCGACTTCGACTTCGATGATTCACAGAAATCGATAGAAACAATAAACAGCGTTACACTCCAGCTTTACGCTGAATCAGATGTGGTAGGTAACAATCTCACGGTTGAGCTTTTTGTGTACGTTAGCGAAAGTGAGCAATCTTGGGAATCTTTAGGTTCTCAAGAAACACCTACTTCAGCGGGTTGGATGAGTTGGGATGTAACCTCTTGGCTTGACACCTGGTTAAAAATTGATAACGCAAAAATAAGTATTCATACAGAAGGGGGGAACATCATTTGGAGGTTTTATTATGTTGACTGCGCGAGGCTTCAAATTGATTATACATAACTTAATCGGTTTAAGCAAAGCACTGTACTGACCTTTTCGCTTGAACGGTTGAGCTATCTAGCTAGCTCTCCATCATCCAGAAGTATATTTTATTTGCCATAAACAATTGTAAGTAAAGCTTTGGCATTATATCGATGTTGACTCCTTACTAGAGCACGCACGCCAGCTAGAGCACTAGCGCTAACTCGGAAAAGTAGTAATCATCTTCCTTGAACCCCTCTTCATCCTCGTGATCGCCTTCTTTTTTGGAATCGTACAGACTATTACGAGTGTGCTCTAAAAATGAGTTGGCTAGTTTTCTTTAGTAAGATTATAAGCATTCTTTTAGCTCGCGAGATTAAATATTATATTCTGGCTATTTTACCCAGTGTTGTTAACTAGTTCGTTAGCTGTTAACTGAAGAAAAGCAGCTCGCCAGCAGAACAGGTGTTCATTGGCGTCTTTCCTGCAGCAAAGCTAGCAGCCATCAATTCATGCTACTTAACTGGTATGGGATAAAACTAAATAAAACTAATTTTATTAAAGATAACACGAAGAATCGTTTCAACGATCAACGTTTTATGAAAGGAGAAATCGAGTATGAAGATCGATTCAGAGCTGTGTAGCGGCTGTGGGCGCTGCATCCCGTATTGCCCCGTTGGAGCTATCAAGAAGAGGGACGTCGGAGCATTCCCGACAGCCGTCATCGATCAGGGGGAGTGCGTGGAATGCGGGGTCTGCATCCGCTCGGGTGTCTGTAAGTCTGAGGCCATATATCTGCCTGAGACGCCGTGGCCCCGTTCCATCCGAGCCGCCTTCAGTGGAGGGGGCTTCTCCTTCGGTCGAGGACATTTCAGCGGAGAAGGCATTTCCTTCGAGAGAGGACGTAGTCCTACGAGGAGCTTCAGCCGTATCCTGAATAAGATAGGTCTGCCCCGGCTTACGATGACCGATATCGTGGAAAAGCGTGTCGGCGGTGGAAGCCGCGGGACCTCAGAGATGAAGACCAACGACGTGACCGGACGCTTCCGGGATGGCGAGGTCGGAATCGCCTGCGAACTGGGACGACCCGGAATAGGTTTCTACTTCAGGGATCTGGAGACGGTTGCTGTCGCCATGGTCAAGTGCGGGGTTCAGTTCGAACCGCAAAACCCGGTCACCGTCTTCCTCGATACGTCGACCGGTCGAATAAAGGACGACTTCGCCGAGATACGCGGTGAACGGGCCCTCTCCGCCATCATTGAGTGCAAAGCCCCCATGGAGAAGGTCGGTGAGATTTACCGGGTGCTCCAAGAGGTCGCTGAAGAGATCGACACTGTCTTCACCCTCGACATCATCAACAAGTGCCAAGATGGGACGATACCCTTGAAGCCCCTTCTGGATGACGCTGGAATCCGAGTGCGGATAAATGGTAAGACGAACGTGGGTTTAGGGAGGCCCCTCATACCATGACTCACACTCACCATAGGCGGGGAAGCCGTGAGTCTTTAAAGGGTGACTGGGTCATCCTCGCCATGACCCAAGCTGACGTACCTGAACAGAATGTCAACATCGGTGAACGCTTCAACAAACTCGTTGCGATCTGTGCTAAACACAATCCCGTGGGTATAGCCTCAAGAGACACGAATGGTGTGACTCACCGCTACCAGAAGGGGTGGGATAAACGTATGGACAGCGGCGTACACCTCTCCGCTACCATCGATGAGGTCGTGAAAGACGCTAACCTTCTCCGCCACGCCGTCTACACTCGAAAGGATGACGTGCTGGCGGTTGTGAGGGAGTTGAAGGAAGCGAACCTCGGCATATCGGTCGTAGTCAGTGGCGTCTTAGACGAGGTCTTCGACCTCTGTAAAAAGGCTGACACAGGACCCCACACCGTGAATATGTCTGCTGAAACCCTTGGCAAGACGGAACTGATGCCTGAACCCGAAGTCTTGGAGTTGGTCACCATGTGTGGCCACGCCTTCATCTCTCGTCATCTAGCCCGCTACCTAATCGACCGCGTCAAGCAAGGCAGCCTGAGCCCTGAGGACGCTGCTATAGAGCTTGGAAAGCAGTGCACCTGCAATATCTTCAACGTGGTTCGAGGTGCCGACCTCTTACGAAAAGCAGCTTCCATCTAACCCTCAGCTTTGGAGGGAGAGCAAACCAACACCTCACCCTAGCGAGTTAGGATGCGATTGACCAAGCTGTGTCGAGGAGGATAGAGGTTAAACCACGTCTTCGTGTGAAGGAACTAATGACTCGTGTGATATGCTCGGAAGTATAGCTAACGTTGCGTCTTCCTTGAGTAGAGGTTTTTCATCTTCCTTGGCAATCCACTTGGATTTGTGGAGAGGGTGGTATTTTCTGTGTGGTCGAAGTCAACTTTGAAGGTGTGATAGATGGATGACAGCTTAGGAAAGCGAATAATGATGTGTTTTTACTACTCGACCAAACATGTATATGAAAGAGTGGACGATAATACAGACTGACGTTTAGTCTCGGGATGTGGATGCAGTTGGGAAAGAAGATCGTGCGTGCGTTGTTTGTTGGGCGGTTTCAACCCATTCATCTCGGTCACATGGAAGCCCTTCGCATCATTTTGGAAGCGGTTGACGAGTTGATCATCGTCATCGGCAGCTCTCAGAAAAGCCATGAGTTGGATAACCCCTTTACCGCTGGAGAACGAATCTCCATGGTTCGGGCGGCTCTAGACGAAATGAAGATCGCGCCTTCGCGATATTACCTCATACCTGTCCCCGACTCGACGATGCATTCTTCTTGGGTGTCAACGGTCATCGCCTATTGCCCACCCTTCCACATCGTCTATTCCAATGAACCCCTCACACGACGCTTATTCCGGGAGGCGGAGAGAACCGTTCAGGGAATACCCCTGTTTCAGAGGAAGCTCTACTCGGCGACCGAAATTCGGCAGAGGATCTTGACCGGTAAAACTTGGAGGACGCTGCTTCCCAAAGGGGTCGTAGCCGTCATTGAGGAAATCAAGGGTGTTGAACGCCTACGAGAGTTGGCGGAGACGGATTCCCCCTTTACGAAGAAGCTTCAGGTTTGAGTTGTGCTGCACTAGCTTCTAGCTGGTAGCTAGTTCAGACACTAGTTGGTAGTTCGTCACGCGACAGCCGTGTTACAGAATCCCTTTCTTTTTATTTCCGTCTAGGACTCGCGAGCAACTCGCTATCCTTTTCGCTAGATGCGTCTCGCGTAGTCGTTCTGCTAGCTCATTCATTTTTTAAGCCTAAAAGTTTAAATACATATATGAACAATGTTTCATATGAAAGAAATTTCATAATAAGTAATTTGACGGCTTAAAAGCTCATTGATATTCACATCATTAGGTGGTCATAAGAGACTTGGAAATCAGGAAAATAGTACGTATAGATGAGGAGCTGTGTAACGGGTGTGGCCTGTGTATACCTAAATGTGCTGAAGAAGCCCTTCAAATAATTGATGGTAAAGCCAGGCTTGTACGTGATAATTACTGTGATGGTTTAGGCGCATGTCTCGGACATTGTCCGCAGGGAGCCATTCTCATAATTGAGCGAGAAGCCGAGGCCTTCGACGAGGAAGCGGTACACGCCCACTTAGCACGAAAAAAACCTTCACCCCCTACTGGGACGTCAGCCCTTCGACAATGGCCTGTCCAGTTAAATCTTGTGCCTTCTAAAGCAGCCTTCTTTGACGACAGCGACCTTCTGGTTATAGCCGACTGCGTTCCTCTTGCGTACCCAAACGTACATGGTTCCCTGCTCTCCAAGAAGTCGGTGGTAAT
Organism: Candidatus Bathyarchaeota archaeon; assembly: GCA_026015035.1. Classification (GTDB taxonomy): domain Archaea; phylum Thermoproteota; class Bathyarchaeia; order RBG-16-48-13; genus DAOVBJ01. The sequence goes on from JAOZHB010000099.1 coordinate 10,814, forward strand.
GGGATGTCCAAAGTTCGATGATGCTCAGGGCTATGTGAAAAAGCTGACTGAGATATTGAAGAATAATAATGTGAAGAGTATATCGGTTGCCCACATGGAAGTCCCCTGTTGCTCCGGCTTACTCTGGATCGTCAAAAAAGCAATTGACGCTTCGGGAAAGCAAATCCCCCTCGAACAACAGGAAATAACAATCAGAGGTGAGATCGAGTGAGTTGGATACGAGCCCCCTCAACCAATAAACAAACTTGCCCAGGCATTAATGGATTCATCAGACCAACCATTCAATACGTCAAGTGTCACGTCTGTGGTGGCAATGTAGAGCTCTGGAGCGATGAGACGGAAGGCGTCTGCATCTCCTGCGGAGCAAAGTGGACAAAACCTGACGATAAAGCTTCATGTCTCGAATACTGTGCGTATGCAGACCAATGTAAACAGATTATCAATAGTCGATAGGGCAATTAACACGCATTCTTAATGACCGAGACCCGCAAAACGTAAAGCAAAACGATCTTGGACAATGCTTTAGCCCGCGCTGAGGGATGCTAGCTAGCCTCGTCCGCTGAATACGTCCAAGCGTGCGCTCTTCTCAAGAAGTAAGAGTGCTATATGCAAAGAAGGAAAATTAAGACTAGCGTTCTGATAACGATGCAAAATATGAGCATCCACAAGATAGCTAGGCGTAGTTACCTCCTTTCTCTCTTGACAAACCATATGCGGTGGTGGGACGCGTGCTATATAGACGTCCTTTTTTCGATCTTTTCCACCTTTGATCGATAGCCTACAAATGCGATGTGCGCCATGTCAATGAATAAGCCCACCTCTATTACTCCAGGAATCCTCTTGACTGCTGTCTCCAAGGCTTTACCGTTCTCTATCTCACCGAAGTCTACGTCGAAGATGTAATTCCCGTTATCCGTCACAACGGGACTCTCATTGACTGAACCTCGTAAGACCGGTTTTCCACCGATCTCCGAAATTCGTTGTCTGACCACCTCTTTCGCGAAGGGAAGCACCTCCACGGGAACAACCTGGTCCACCCCAAGCCGCCCAGTCATCTTTGTCTCATCGACAATTATGATCAACGACCTCGCTACGCCGTCCACGATCTTTTCACGGGTCAACGCGCCACCCATTCCTTTTATCAGATTCAGTTGGGGGTCAACTTGATCCGCGCCATCGATGGCGATATCCAATCGTGGATGCTCATTCAGGCTCGTTAAGGGAATACCAAAATCCTTGGCCAACCGCGTTGATTGGTTTGACGTTGATACGCCGAGGACGTGTAATCCTTCTTCTCTGACCCGCCTTCCCACTTCCTCAATTGCGTAGTACGTCGTGGAGCCCGTTCCTAAACCGACGATCTGACCGTCCTCCACGAGGTTCACGGCCTCTAACGCCGCTCGTTTTTTCGCGTCGTCCCTCCAACCCATCGCTCCCACCTCAGGCTTCGGTCTCTATTTGCTCAAGTCGCTCCAGAACCTTCAGGACCTCGTCTTGAATTGCCTCAAGCTTCTCCTCTGCCTCAGTCTTCGGCGGCGCCCTCTTTCGGGGAGGCTTCTTCTCAATCTCTTCCTTCACGGGAGCGGATGTCGGAGGTTTATCCTCCTCCTCCGCCGGCTGCGTCTCTTCCATGGGTTCAAGCCCGAGTGAGCCTCTTATGGTTTTAATTTCCCGGTTAATTTCGTCTAACCTGTTGTTGAAGAGCTGGATTAACTCGCCCTGAGTGCCTTCTAACTCGTAAAGTTTAACGATCATCTCTTTCGTGGTTATCTGCTTGTCTAACTGCTTCATTTCCGTCCCATATTTATCCAGTAGTTTGACCTGATCCTCCTTGGTTATCTTACCATCGGCCTCCGCTTCGTATAGCCGAGTGAGCGCGAAGCCCACTATTTCCTTCTCTAAGCTCAGAATTCGTAATTCTTCTTTAGCCTGGTTGACCTGTGACGAGGGTACTGATCTCCCCACTCTAAGAGACGGGATTGGAGACGTCTCTTTTTCCGCTTCTTCCACAGGCGTTTCCCCGTTTGTCCTCGTTTCCCTTTCCTTGAAGAGCGTGATTTTCTTGGTTCGTGTGGCGTAGAGAATGACTGATGCAAAAACAATTGCACACGCCATGACAATTATTGGAAGTGCATACTCACCTAAAACCTCTGACACACGCGCCCCCCCATCTATGTAACTCATTTACCCTGAACCTATATAAAAAATAACTCGTTTTTAACTTATCCTCACGTCAAAATATGCTATCGCCTAGTCGCGAGCTAGTCCAGGGGGTAAACCTGATAAAGGAAATCTGAAAACGATACCGGAAAACGTCGCAAAGGGGCCTGTATCCTCAAAATTCCTTCTTCAGATACCTTCCCATCTAACTAGCTAACTAACTGTGAGAGGATCCTTAGTCACGCTGAAAACGAATTTGCTAAAGAAATACGACAGGACTCTCCAATGAACGGTGCATTGAAAAATAAAAAAAAGAGGAGGATGGGTGAGTTCTCTTGCGGTTCTACTGTTGCCTAGCTAGCGAACGAATCTGGCCATTATGGGGTATTGGAGGGTTATCATTTCGAGGAGGGCGGGCTTTCCAGACTGGTTCACCTTGAGGGCTCGTTTAATGGCAGGTATGACCTCGTC